>JAQIBO010000154.1 GCA_027859055.1 Spirochaeta sp. | reverse complement strand
GAATGGCGATGCTTGTCCTGACCGTCGCGGGTCTGTCTGCCGCGGTGGCGGCCGGGTTTTCTCCCGTTTCCGTCGCAATTGTTCCGGTGATCGCGATTCTCGGGGTGCTGGATGCGATCCGGCTTCCGACACGTGTTCAGGTGCTGGTTGTCCTCGCCGGTATGGGCGCGTTTCTTGGAATTACGCTTCCCGAAATGAACGGAGTTTCCGCGTTGTTTGCGGCGATGTTCGGTGTGGGTGGATCGGTGCAACTGATCGCGTTTTTACATCGGCGAGAGCGCGCGCCGGGGCTGATTCCGTTGGTGGCGGGGCTGATCCTCTCCTTGACGGCTCTCACGATGATTGCCCCGGTTGCCGTATCCGGTTCCGGGCTGGAGCTGTTCTTTGTGTGGGAGCTGATGACGATAACCTCGTTCTTGCTTGTTCTGCGCGGGGCGCGTGGCACCGCCGCGGGGTTGCGCTACATCGTATTCAGTCTGGCCGCCGCGTATTTAATGCTGGCCTCGTTTGCCGTACCCGGGCACCCGCTTACCGGCGGGGTTACCGCCTCCGGCAGCGTCGCGGTGTGGTCAACGGTCCTGTTTGTGGTGGCACTCCTGGTTAAGCTGGGCACCGCCGGTGTTCATATCTGGCTTCCGGCAACGTATGCGGAGGCGGAAGACGATGTGTCATCGCTGATGAGCTCCGTGTTGAGTAAGGCGGGTATCTTTCTGCTGTTTCTTGCGGGGACCGCGCTGATCGTCCCGATCGTGCGAACGGTACCGTTGATGACGATTGTGGGGTGGCTCGGTGTAATTACCGCCGTGGTCGGTGCGATGATGGCGCTGTTCCAGGAGGACATCAAGTACACCCTGGCGTACTCCTCGATGAGTCAAATCGGTTATATCGTCCTCGCCTTTGCGGCGATGACCCACCTCGGGTGGGTCGGGGGTCTCTACCTGTCGGTAACGCACCTTCTGTTTAAGGCGATGCTCTTTCTTGCAATCGCCGGTGTGGTCTACCGCACGGGAACCCGCCTGATGTACCGCATGGGCGGCCTCATCAAGCGAATGCCCTGGACGTTTGTGTCCGTGCTGATCGGCATTATCGCGGTGTCCGGTGTTCCGCCGCTGTCCGGCTTCGGGGGCAAGTGGTTGTTGTACACCGCGCTGTTTGAGCGGGGATGGTATCTGCAGGCCGCACTGGCACTCTTTTCCAGTGGTGTTGCCTTCTTGTACCTGTTCCGCCTTATCCACTCAATCTTTCTGGGACAGCGCTCGGCGGTCCACGACGAAGTCCGTGAGGCACCAGTGTGGTTTCTCATACCGCAGTTCATCTTTATCGGGGCGATCATGGCGATCTCAATGTTCCCCAATCTGATTCTGCACCCGCTTCAGAGTGTGGTTGAACCGGTCTTTGCCTCAACCGTCCGGTGGGAGGGCTACAGCGTTATCTCCTCTCTGGGCTACTGGAACGGCAACGCGGTCATGTACGTGACGATGGGCGTCTTTCTCGGGCCCCTCCTGTGGTTGCTCATCGTGAAAGGGCGGGTATATCGGGTTGAGCAGTTCAACATCGTCTACGCCGCCGAACGACCGCACACCCCGGAAACAACCCATTACGCGTACAACTTCTTTGGACACTACCGGAAAGCGTTTGGACGGCTGTTGGACCCCTGGGTGGAACGGTTCTGGGGCGGCACGGTTGCCGCCGCCGCGTCGCTGTCGCGGGGATTGCGCGGCTGGAACACGGGAAATCCCCAGACGTATGCGCTGCAGATCGTTCTGTACGTGCTGCTTATCACCTTTGTTGCTCGAGGAGGACTGTAAATGGCCAATGCGATATTGACCAAGGCGCTTTACACGGTGATATCCCTGGCGGTGATCACTTCGTACGCTCTGCTGCTGATCGGCACGATGGCGCGCGTTCGCGCCAAGGTGCAGGGACGAATAGGCCAACCGGCGTACCAGCCGTTTATCGACATCATCAAGACGAACGCCAACCGTACCAGTATCAGTCACGGGGTTATGTTTTTCCTCGGGCCGGTATTTCGCCTCGCCGGCGGTCTCGGTACGTATCTGTTTATCCCGATCATCTACGGCTCGGTGGTCTTCTCCAATTTCAGTTTTGCCGGAGACCTGCTTCTGGTGATGTACTTCATCTTTTTCGGCCAACTGGGTATGGCGCTGGGCGCCGGTGAAAGCGGACAGCCCTACGCGCCGCTTGGCGTCGCCCGCGGCCTGGCGCAGATGACCGCCTTTGAGTTGCCCTTTGCGCTGTCGGTAATTGCGGTGGCAGCGCAGTACGGCACCCTGTCGATCACGGAGATCGTGGCGGCGCAACAGGGTGGAATCGGAAACTGGGCCGCATTTACGAATCCTCTGGCGATGATCGCCGGAATGATCGCGTTTCTCGGCATGAGCGGCGGAAATCCGTTCTCGGTTGTCATGGCGCCACAGGAGATCCCGATCGGGCCGCCCACGGAGATGCAGTCCAGTTTTCTGGGGATGCTCCAGACCAACCGGGCGATTTTCAACGGCGCCAAGATGGTGTTGTTCATGAACCTGTTCTGGGGTGGGGCCGCCCACGAGAATCTGTTGATCGCAATTGTGATCATGGTTGCGAAAACGTTTCTCATTTATCTCTACGTCACGATCGTCGGGGCGAGTTTCCCGCGTTTCAAGACGGAACAGTCGATCCGATTTTTTCTTGGGGTTCCCACGCTTATCGGAATCACCGCTGTTGTCCTGCAGATGGTATAGGAGTGCATATGGCAGACACATTGACAAAGATATACGGCGAGGTTGGCGCGCCGGCGGAATCGCCGGTTCGGAATCCGGACCCACGGACGATCAGTACTGACGCTGCTCCGTCCCCGGACACCGCGGAAGGGCAAATCCGCATCTTCACCGAAGAACTGAAACTGGCAAATGCGGGACTGGCCCCGGAAGACCGCCGCAACTTCTGTGACCACCCACCGGAGGTGATCAAGCCGTTTCGCGGATTCTGGGAGCAGTTTATGAACTGGGCGCGCTCGGAGAGTCTCTGGGTTCTCGGGTTTGGCACCGGCTGCGGCGCAATTGAACTCCGGCCGTTGATGACCAGCCGGTTTGATATGTACCAGTACGGCATTCAGCCGCGGCCGACCCCGCGGCAAAGCTCCGTATTTGTTATCGGCGGGTACGCGTCGGTCAAGACGATGAAACGGATCGTTCGCAGTTACGAACAGATGCAGGGTCCCAAATTCGTGCTTGGCCTCGGCAGTTGTACCATTAACGGCGGTATGTACTGGGACAGCTACAACACCGTCAATCGTCTGGACCACTACATTCCGGTAGACGTCTATATCGCCGGGTGCATGCCGCGCCCGGAAGCGCTGCTGGCGGGGTTTATGGAACTGAAACGGATGATCAAAGCGGGCGAATGCGAGGGTGCCAACCAATACGCCGAGAACTTTGAATGGTACAAGGCAAACCAGAAGCGCATCATCAAAAACTGGGACATGCCCGATTACAACTGGTAGGGAGCGATATATGACGAATCATGAACAGAACCCACCGCCGGCCGGCGACACAACGGCGGCTCCCGCGGTCCACGCGGTGTTTCGGGAAGCCCACCTGCGGTTTGCGGTCCGCGGGTTGGAGGAAATTCGGCCGGACCAGGCGTATATCCGCGTCGACCGGGAGGATACGGTACCGCTTCTGACCTATCTCCGCGACATGGGCGGCTACAGCCACCTGTCTTTTTTCACCGCGGTTGATCAGATCGAAGAGGGGGTCTTTGAGTTGCTGTACATGCTGCACAACCACAACCTCACTCATGACCTTGGCGTGATCGTTCGCATTCCCCGGGACGCGGAGAACGGTACGGGCGGGTCAGACGGTGCCGGGTGTCGCGCCGACTCCATTCACCACCTGTGGCCCGCCGGAGAGACGTATCAGCGGGAGCTCCGCGAGATGTTTGGAATTGATTTTCCCGGCAGCCCCCGGCTGCACGACGATTTCGCCCTGGAAGGATGGGAAGATATCCCGCCGATGCGGCGCGAGTTTGATACCCGTGAGTACTCCGAGCGTGTGTACTACGCGCGGCCGGGCCGGGAGACTCATGACACGCGGCAACATATGAAAGAGAAACTCTATCCCAGCGAGGCGGAAACATGGTGAACAAAGTGGTGGCGACGCGGGCATCCGGGCGAGGGGTGGCCAATCTGGCGCACCGCAGCCAGGAGCATATCAACGACAATCCGCTCCTGCCGGCGATTGTGGACGGCAAGGCACGGTTTGATCTGGAGAGCGGGAAGTACCTCAAGCTGTGGCAAGGGCCGCAGCACCCCGGTATTACCGGAAACATGAGCCTCGAACTGGTGGTATGCGGCGATGAAATCGTGGAATGCAAGACCCACGTGGGCTACCTGCACCGCGGGTTTGAGAAGCTGATGGAGCGACGGAAATACATCCAGTGTTTCCCCATCGTCTGTCGCATCGCCGTACCGGAGCCTGATTTCAACGAGTACCTCTTTGCGGCCACCGTGGAGGAGCTACAGGGTATAGAGGTTCCCGAGCGGGCGCTCTGGATTCGGACGCTCAACCTTGAAATGGCGCGCCTGGCAAGCTTCTTTATGTGGCTTGGCGGCCAGGCCGGCGCGTTTGGTCTGGGTACCCAGGGACAGTGGACGGTAACGATGCGGGACTACATCCTTGACCGGTTTGAAGAGCTGACCGGCGGGCGCATTTACCACATGTACATGATTCCCGGCGGGGTACGCGCGGATTTTCCTTCCGGTTTCGCCGGACGGCTGCGGGACACAATGGATACGTGTGAAAAAACGCTTGATGACGTTGAGCGGACGCTGTTTCACAACGCGGTGTTCAAGAAGCGCGCCAAGGGACTCGGGATTCTGCATCCGGATATTATCGATCAGTTCGGAGTAACCGGGCCAAACGCGCGAGCGGCGGGGTTTGCCCGCGACGTTCGCAAAGATCAGCCGTACCTGGTGTACGATAAACTGGACTTTTCCGTCGTGACCCACACCGACTCCGACGCCTACGCGCGGGCGTGGGTTCGTTTACAGGAGATGTATCAAAGCATCGATCTTATCCGCCAAATACTGGATCGCATGCCGACTGAGGGCCCCTATTTCACCAAGCTTCCCAACGTGCTCCACTGGCGCGTTCCGGCGGGGCACACATACAAGAAGGCGGAGTGTACCCGGGGCGAGTACGGCTACTACCTCAACAGCGACGGCTCCGACAAGCCACGCCGCATTTACGTCCGCGGACCCAGTTACACCCATGCGATGACGCTGATGGAGCATCTGTCCATCGGCTGTAATATCGCCGACACCGCAGGCCTGATGGTAAGCCTGCACACCTATCCCCCGGAAGTTGAGAGGTAATCTATGAGCCTGAGAGATATAGCCGCGCCGTTTACCGTATGGAAACGCGCCCTGGAAAAACCGTATACCGATAAGAAGCCGTTGTTGAACCGTCCCGGCGCCGACCGGTATCGCGGATTTCACATTAACGCCGTCGACAAGTGCATCGGCTGCGGCACCTGCGAATCGATCTGTCAAAACGAGGCGATCGACCTGGTCCCGGTGGAAAGCCGGACGACCCGGCACGGCGACTCCGGTCTGCGTCCGAAAGTTGACTACGGACGCTGTTGCTGGTGTGCGCTGTGCGTCGACATCTGCCCGACCGGCAGTCTGGGCATGAGTAACGAGTACGTCTGGGTTGATACGGACCCGGAGGTGTTTCGCTACGTGCCGGGTGAGGATGAGAAGCCGTGGAATGACAGCGAACGCGGGTACCGGCGAGCTCCGGAATACGACCTCCTGGAGTCAAAGCGCGTCGATATGCCGATCCTGGATTTTGAAGAGAGCCGCAAGAGCTTTGTGGAGATGGTGCAGGGCTATAGCACGGAGCAGGCGCAAGCCGAGGCGGACCGGTGTATCGCCTGCGGTATTTGCATCGCCACGTGTCCCGCGCATATGGATGTCCCGGCGTATATCGACGCGATTCGGCGAGACGACATGGGAGACGGGCTTCGAATCGTATATGAGGCAAATCCGCTTCCCGCTTCGTGCGGACGGGTATGCTCTCACGCGTGCGAGTACGCCTGCGCGATGCGCCACAAGGGAGAGGCGATCAGCATTCGCTGGCTGAAACGGTACATCGTGGATCAGATCTACGCCAACGATTACCGAACCTTTCTGGCCCACGCTGCGGAAGAAAACGGAAAGCGCATCGCTATCATCGGGTCCGGTCCGGGCGGGTTGGCCGCGGCGTATTATCTTCGGCTTCTCGGCTACACGGTGAGCGTGTACGACGCCAACGAGCGCGCCGGCGGTATGCTTCGGTATGGCATTCCCGAATACCGCCTCCCTTACGATCAGGTGGACAAGGATGTCGAATATATCCGGGAGCTTGGCGTGACAATTGAGCAGAACGTCCGTGTCGGGATTGACCGACCGTTCCAGGAGATCTACGACAATAGTGACGCGGTGTTCTTTTCTACCGGGTTGTCCGATCCGTTCGGCCTCGATATCCCGGGCGAGGAACGGCAGGGTGTTCTCGCCGGGCTCAAAGTGCTGGAAGACGTCACCAATGGAATCACCCCGGACATAGGTAACTCGGTGGTGGTTGTCGGTGGCGGAAACGTGGCGATGGATGCGGCACGAACCACGCGCCGCCTCGGAGCCGAGGTCACAATTCTGTATCGGCGACGCGAGGAAGACATGCCCGCTGATGAAGAAGAGATCGAGGAAAGCCGCGGCGAGGGGTGTAACATCGTGACCCAGGCGATTCCCCTGCGTATAGAAAAAGGAGAATCGACCCGACTGCGTATTGTGTGGGGCCGGGCGGAGATGATTCCCGACGAAAACGGCGGGCGACCGCGTCCGAAGCTGATTGAAGGGAGCGAGGAAACCACCGAGTGCGATACGGTGATTCCCGCGATCGGGCAGGGAGCGGATTACCAGTTTCTGCCGGAAGCTATCTCTGCTAAACTGAGCTATTCCCGCGGTATGGTCGATGTGAACGAGTTCAAGCAGACCGGCGATACGAAGATCTTTGCCGGTGGCGATATCACCAACCGGACGCGTGACGCAATTTCGGCGATCGCGAACGGGCACTCCGCCGCCAAGGGAATCGATATCTTTTTGACCAATTTTGCACAACAGAGCGGGGAGACGTGATGAATCGTGTGGTAGAAAAACGACAGCTGTCCGATGACGTGTACCGGATGACCTTTGAGGCGCCGTACATCGCCGAAGCGCGAAAACCGGGGCAGTTCATTATCATCCAACTGGACGACAACTTTGGAGAGCGCATTCCGCTGACGATCGCCGACGCGGACCTTGCCGCCGGAACGGTGACAATTATCTTTCAGGCGGTCGGGAAAACGACGATGGTCCTGGCGGCCAAGGAACCGGGCGACTCGATCGCCAACGTCCTCGGCCCGCTGGGAACGCCGACGGAGCTGGAAAACTTCGGCACTGTGGTGTGTGTTGGCGGCGGCATCGGGGTGGCACCGCTTCATCCGATCGTCCAGGCGGTCAAGGA
>JAQIBO010000097.1 GCA_027859055.1 Spirochaeta sp. | reverse complement strand
CAGAAACACCACCGATCCGCCGGCGGCGATCGCCGGAAACAGGAGCGGAATATGAACGGTGAGTAACCGGCGCAGCAATCCCGCACCGAGATTGTCGGCACACACGTCCAGGTCCGGTGGTATCTGCTGGACCCCGGCGATGAGCGCGCGCAGCATGTACGGATACGCCGCCGCGGTAAGAACGATTATGATTCCCACCGCGCTGTTGGCGATACCGAGGCGCAGGAAGAAAAAATGGATGCCCATGCTCCACGTGATCGCCGGAATGAGGACCGGCGAGAGGAACAGCGCCTCGAGAACGAGCCGCCCGCGGAACTCGTAGCGCCCGAGGACCGTCGCCGGGAGAATGCAGATGAAAAACGCCAGGACGACGACGTAAAACGAGTACATCACCGACGAGAGAACCGCCGTGGTGACACCGCCGCGATTTTGCACGAGAAACGCGATACCGCGGAGACTCCACGCGGTGGGCAACAGGTCCGGCGCCACCCAGCGCGCCGCCACCGCTGAAAGCACCAGCACCACCACCGGCAGCACAAATACCACATTGAGGGCAAACACGCCGATCGCTTTCATACAACCCGCTCCCACGGCGCCAGGCGCCGGGCAAGACGGCTGAACAGAACGGTAAACCCGACCGCACCGAGGGCCACCAGCGAGAGCGCCGCCATCGCCACGGTCCGGTCGGCAAGACCGCTCTGAAAGTACAGCGAGTAGACCGTCACCGGAAGCATCTGCGGCCGACTGGCCCCGAGTAACCAGGGAATGTCAAATCCGCCGAGGGCGTAGAGAAACAGGATGATAAGAATCTGGTTCAAAGTGGGGATCAACAGCGGAAGAATCACGCGGTAAAAGGTGCGCACCGGTCCCGCGCCGAGCATGGCCGCGGTTTCGATCAGGCGGCGCGGCGTGCGGGACAGCACCCCGAGACACAACAGCATCACGAACGGAAACCCCTTGTAGACGTAGGCGATTGCGATGCCGATGCCGTTGGAACTGTAGACCAGATGCGGAAACCCGCCCTGCCCTGTTCCGGTTCCCACGTCGATTCCCAGGTGGTGTACCACCGAGGCGACGAGGCCGGTGCGAGACCAGAACAGCACGGTCAGAAACGCGACCACGATGTGGGGCATGATGATCGGTAAGCGGTACACCGCGCCGAACTGCTGGATCGCCGCCGGGGCGCACCAGAGCAGATACGCGCCCACCGCACCAAGTGCAACCGCGGCGATCGCGGAGATCGCCGCGATCACCAGGGTGTGACCGATGGAGGCAAGCATTCCCGGCTCGGCAAACAGAGACCGATACCCGGAAAACAGGGCATCCGGTGGCGGAAGAGTTCCCGAATCAACCGCCAGGCGGACCGGACCGGTCAGCACCAGGGACTGGGACACGGCACTTGCCAGGCCGATGCCGACGGTCGCGGCGAAAAAGAGTAACAGCGGAAGCAGCCGCAGCAGAAGTGCGATGCGCGGGCGGGGAGCCCGTGGCAGTTGAGTACGGTGCAGGTACATCGTGGACAGCTCCCGTCACCGGCGCAGGCGCACTTCCGCGTTCCAGCCATCCTCCAGCGCTTCCCAGTACTCCGAGGGAATTTCCGGAACGCCCGTTGCGTCCAGTTCCTCCAGCGGGACGGTGGCGGCGCCCAGGTCAAGGTCGGTAAACTGCTGCTGCTGTTCCGGCGAGAGGCGGTCAAGGGCAAGGACGGTGAAGTCGCCCCAGTTTTTCAGCCGGTTCTTGGCGAACTGCGCCTCCGGAGACAGCAGAAAGTTGATCACCACCAGCGCTCCCGCCACGTTCGGCGCGTTGAACGGTACCGCCAGAAAATGGGTGTTGTACAGGGAGCCGTCGCGGAACACGAGGGAGCGGACCGATTCAGGGTAGCGTCCGTTTGCGATCCTGGTTGCCGCGCTGGTCTGCGTAAAGGACATCGTAAAGTCCACCGCACCACGTTCAAAGAGCGAATCAAGCGTTGCCAGGTCTCGCGGGTAACTCTCACCGGCCTGCCACAGGTAGGGCGCGATATCGTTCAGATACTCCCACAGTACCGGCGCGTTGCGCTCAAACAACTCCGCGTCAAATCGGTCCTGGTACTGCTCATAGCCGCCGGTGAGGGCGTAAAACGCCTGCCGCACAAAGGCGGAACCGGTGAAATCCGGTGGCTGCGGATAGGTGAAGCGCCCGGGATTCTCCCGGACCCACTCCGCCAGTTCTGCAAAGGAGCGCGGTGGATCAGGTACGCGGGCGGTGTCCACGTCAAAGTTGAACTGCGCCCGCCCCCACGGCGCCTCGTAGCCGTCTGTGGGAAACCCGGCGTCGTAGGCGGCGCTGTCCGCGTCGACGTAGGCGGTGAAGTTTGGCAGCAGGTCGGTGATCGGGCCGGTGAGCAGGTCCGCCTCGCGGGCGTTGCGAAAATTCTCCCCGTTGATCCACAGGATGTCTATCGTTCCCCGTTCGGTGCGCGCCTGCTTCTCGGTAAGCAGCTTATTAACGAACACCGCGGCGTCCATTGGAACGCGGACGAGCTCAAGGCCGTACTCTTCGGCGAGTTCCGTGGTGACGTAGCCGTCGATCCAACCGTTCACCGTCTCCGATCCGCCCCACATGTACATCCGCACCTCACTACCACGCGCCGCGGCAAGGATATCCTCCCAGGAGGCGCTCAGCGGGTCCACCCCGGCGGTTTCCGTGGCGGTCTCGTTCCGGCCGCCGGCGTGTGCGTCCTCCGGTGTTGATACCGCCGCTGCCACGACAATCAGGAGAAGCCACAGGAACTTCGCCGGAATTGTGGAACCGGCCGTTGCGGGGCGCCACATCACGACACCTCCTCGTCAAACTGTTTCATCCGGTCGTGCCGGGTAAAGATCTGTTCCACCGCCGGTGAGGCGGGGTGTGCTTCGATCTCCCGGGGCGGACCGATCTGCTCCAGCGTGCCGTTGACGATCACCCCGACCCGGTCGGAGATAGCCAGTGTTTCATCAAGGTCGTGGGACACGGTGATCGTGGTCACGCCAAGGCGGCGTTGCAGGTCGCGGATGAAAAACGCCGTCTCGCCCTTCAGGCGGCGGTCGAGGTTGGCAAACGGTTCGTCAAGAAGTAACAACCCCGGCTCCAGGACCAGCGCCCGCGCCAGGGCAACCCGTTGCTTTTGTCCGCCGGAAAGGGTTGCCGGAAAAATATCCGCCTTATCGGCGACGCCCAGTTGCATCAGGTAACGCTCCACCCGCTCCCGCACCTCGTCGCGGGTGAACCTGGCGCGCCCCCGCCGGGAGCGGAGACCGAACGCCACGTTGTCAAAGACGGTCATATGCGGGAAAAGCAGATAATCCTGAAACACGAGGATCGGCGGGTGTCGCCGATCCACGCCGTCGCGAAATGTGATCGTACCGCGGTCGGCGGTGTCGATACCGGCCAGGAGTTTGAGAAGCGTTGTTTTGCCGGCGCCGGAGGGGCCGACAAAGGAGAGCAGCTCCCCGGCGTTGACGGAGAACGAGACGTCCTGCAACGCCACAACCGGTCCAAACCGTCGGCTGATTGATTGTGCATGCACATACTTTTTCATCGCAAGGCTAAGAATCGTAAAAATGTCCGGCTTTGTCCACCAGGCGGGGCCGGTTGATCCGGGCGGGTCCGGCGAGCACGGATGAGGCTTCGCAGAAGTGACAGGTTCGTGTATATTCACAGAATGTTTGACAACGCGAGTCGTCCGCTCAAGGACCGCGTACTGCTTCCGGCGGTACGGGCGGTTCCCGCAGCGATCGGGCCGATGGCGATTACCGCCGCGGCGCTGGTATGTGGCGTCGGTGCTGCAATCGCAGCCGGGGCAGGTCAGTGGACGGTGGCGCTGGTCCTCTTCGCGATAAACCGGATTCTGGACGGGCTGGACGGGCTTGTTGCCCGGTATCGCGGGGCGGCAAGCGATCTGGGAGGGTACCTGGACGTTCTGTTTGATTTTGTCGTGTACGCGGCGGTTCCGATCGGGGTGTGGCTGGGGACCGGTGGAACTGCGACCCTGCCCCTGGTGGTGTTACTGGCGGTGTTTTACGTCAACGCCGCCTCGTGGATGTATCTTTCGGCGGTGGTGGAAAAGCGCGGTGCCGGACCACGCCCGCTCACCTCGGTGGTGATGCCCGTCGGCGTTGTGGAGGGGACGGAAACGCTGGTGTTTTTCACGCTCTTTCTGGCGGTGCCGGCGTACGCGGGAATGCTCTTTTACGCGATGGCGGCGGCGACGGCGGTTGGGATTCTTCAACGGGTGGTCTGGGCGGCGCGCAATTTGCCGGACCGGCCGGAGGCGTAACAATGACCACGCGACGGCGCATTGGAGCAGTTCTGGGCGTGTTCCTTGCGTTGTCTGGTTCGCTGCCCGCTCAGCCGGTCGCCCAGCTGTCCACGCAGGTCGGCGCGGACCGGTTTGACGATCTGTCCCGATGGACCAACCTGGAACTCCCCAAGGTGGACGCCATGTCTACCTACAGCGCCGCGGACGGGGGTGCGACGTTGCGCGTCCGCGCCGACGGCTCGGCGTCGATGTTTGTCCTGGAGCACACCGTGGATGTCTACCGGACGCCGATTTTTCGCTGGCGCTGGCGGGTAACCCGGGACGCGTCCGGAACCAACCTGCTGACGAAAGACGGTGACGACGCGGCCATTCGTATTTACGTGTCGTTTGTTACTCCGATGGAAAAACGCCCGGTGGCCCGGCGCCTGTGGGCGCAGATGCAGGAACGGGTATACGGCGCGGTACCGCCGGACAGTTCCCTTGGATTCGTGTGGACTGCGCGTCGGTACACGCCGCGGGTATTTCCCAGTCCCTTTACCGACCGCCAGTACGTGGTAACCCCTGTCACACCGTTACGGGTCGGTACGTGGTCGGAGCACACGGTGGATCTTCTCGCCACCTACCGCGCCCACTTTGGAACCGACCCGCCGGCGGAGGCGTACATCGCGGTGATGGGAGACGGTGACAACACGGGGTCCCGGACGGAGGCGTTTCTCGATTACCTGTGGCTGGAACGGGATCCGGATCAGGAGTGACCGCGGTAGCGGCGATAGCGGCGGGACCGGCGGTGAGAGATGCGAAGCCCGGGGCGCCCCGGGTTGTGGCGCCCGGGGTCAATCGTCACCGAAGTTTGACGCGAAGATCTCTTTCATCCGCTGCATCGCCGACGCTTCGTCGCCGCCGTCGACGGTGACGGTTATCTCCGCGCCACAGGCGGCGCCCATGGAGAGCACGTCCATGATGTTGGTGGCGTCGATAACTTCGCCGTCGGCAAGAAAGCGGATCGTCGCGTCCAGTTTCTGCGCGGTGTCAACGATCATCGCCGAGGGGCGGGCGTGAATCCCTTTTGGATTGGTAACGGTCAGGAGCTCTTGCAGCATCGCACCGCTACTGTACCGTCCGGTCCAGGGGGTAGGCAATAATGTAGTCGTTGTCCCGCATACCGCTGTGGCAGGAGATGCACCCGCCCACACTGCCTTCGGCGCGAATTGTGCCGTCCACCGCGTAATTCACCCAGAACCAGTCGCCGGTGGCGGGGGCGAACCCGTCGACCTTGGCCATGACGGTGTAGCCGTTGAGCGTGCGGTCACCGCTACGGTTTTCCTTAACGATAACGCTTCCGTTGGGTGTCTCACGTTCCGCAAGGGGGACCGCCGACAGCAACGGCCGGTTGACAAATATGCGGTGAACCGGGCCGTGCGGCGCCTGCCCCGGCTGGTACCCGTCGTGGTCCGGCCAGAACCCCCACGTGGTATAGTCGGACTCGTCGGTGATCCGTTCCCAGAGGCGTTCTCCGCTTATCTCTTCCGCCGAAAGCGGGGTCACCACCGGTTCCTCAGCGTCTGCGCATGCGGTCAGGAGGGTGAGAACGGCGATGGCCGCGATGGCCAGCGGTACGCACCGAATCAGCCGCCGCCGCGGCGCCAGTTCTTCTTTTCCAAGTGTCCACTTCACGGATCCTCCTCTCACGACTGCCCTCCTTTGGGTACCGTCAACGTAAAGCGCGTTCCCTCGCCGGCGCGCGTCCGAAGGGATATCTTGCCGCCAAGGGAGCGGATCTCTTCCTGCACCACGTCCAGGCCGACGCCCCGCCCGGATATCTCCGTAGCGCCTCCCCGGGTGGAAAAGCTCGGGGCAAACAGCGTCTTGACCAGCTGCGCCCGGGTGTAAGTACGGTCGGCGGCCAGTACACCCCGCTCCACTGCGGTACGGCGGACCGCGTCAAAGTCGATACCCCGACCGTCGTCGCCGATCGATACGACATAAACCGTCTCGCTTTCGGAGAACGCAAGGGTGATAGTCGCCGGGTTGGATTTCCCGGCGGCGAGGCGTTCGTATTCATCTTCGATGCCATGGTCGATCGCGTTACGAACGAGATGGATAATCGGATTCTTCAGCCGGGACAATACGCTCAGTTCGGTGAGTTCGTTGTCGATCTGTACTACAACGCCTTTTTCCAGTTCGGCGGCGATTTCACGGCTCATGCGCTCGATATGCTCAAGAAAGTCGCTGAGCGCGGCGCGGGCGGTGTCCTCCGGCGCGATAACTGCGGCAAAGCTCCGGAACCGCTCGTTTATCGTGTCGAGATTTTCCATCTCTTCCCGCAACCGCTCCACGATCGCCGCGACATCACCCCCGTCGCTGATCGCGTCCTCGGCAGCGTGGGCCAGTTCCGCAACGGGATAGAACTCCAGATACCGAGCAGTTCCCTTCAGGGAGTGGAGCTCACGCAGTACCGTGTTCCGCGATTCACCCGCGGCGGAACCTTCAATCGTCTGCTCAACCAGTTCGATCGTACGCCGAACGTCGCGGGAAAACTCCTGGTACGCCTCAGGCCCCGTCTTCAGCAGCGTCGCGATATGCTCGATATCACTCTTGTACCGCTGCCGTTCCGATTCCAGTTGTGCCCGGGTCCGGACGATATCGGTGAGATCCTCAAAGATGACCATTACCCGTTCCACCGTTCCGTCGTCGGCGAAGATTCGCTGGAAATGCGTATCCACGACGATCTCCCGCTGCTCTCCGCCGTCACCGACGGTCAGGCGCTGTTCAGCGAGGGGGTTGATCGACATGATCATCTCCATTTCGGTGGCGGTGTTCTCAAAAACCATCGTCAGGAACCGCGCCAGGTCGTGCCGCGCATCGGCTTCCCCGCCGGGCTGCGCGGTGTCCGGATAGATGAAGTCGACAAAAGAACGCCCGGCGATCTCCGTCGTGGCAAAGAGCTCTTCCACATACCGGGAGTACTGTTCGCTGATGCGATGATCGCGGTCGATCAGCAGCAGACCCTCGGCGATGTTGTCGAGGTATTTGCGATTCTCCTCGTCCCGCGCTTCGATGACGCTGTTCTGCACTTCCAGACGGTTCCGTTCCTTGAGTCCGCCAATCATCGCGTTGATTTTCTGGGACAGCGTGCGGAACTCACTGCTCCCGGCGACATCCGCCTGGACGTCAAGATCTCCCTCTCCAACGCGGCCCACCACCCGTCCGATCGACCGGATCGGAACGATGACGATCTGCTGCATCAGCGTTACGAGGGCAAGCGCGATCGCCGCGGTCATCGCGATGTAGAGAATCAACAGCGTGTTCCGGGCGTTTCCAATGCGGTCAAAGACGCTGTCGAGGGAAACGTCGTAATAGGCAACCCCGCGGACAAAGTGGTCCGTGCCGTGGCACTGGCGGCACTCGGAGTAGTTGAGGATGGGAAAGTAGTACTCCAGTTGTTGCGCCTCCAGGTCTTCAACGATCCGGGGCGTGTTGAACGTCACCGCCTCCTCAAACGCGACCGTCTCAACCGGAACGATCGCATCTGGTGTACCGGTTCGTCGGGGGGTCTCGGGAAACGCCTCACCGCCCAGGTTCCGGTTGACCTCTTCCATCGTGGAGAAATCGCTGAAGGCGATCGACCCGTCGCGCCGGTAGATTTCCAGGGCATCAAATCCGGGGGCCTCGCTCAGGTCCTGAAGCAGGCTCACCGCGACCGGCGCCTCACCGGCGAGCATCACGTTGCGCACACTGATGTTGAGGGTGTTACTGTTGTTGGCAAGCTCCTGCTGCTGCGCCTCGAGCAGGTTGGTCCGTTGCGTCCGAATTGAAATCACCGTGGCGGCACTGACCCCCACCACCAGAACAAGAACGATCGCGGTTACGATCTTTGCTTGAATTGTCGAAAGCATGATACCACCTACTGCATGTCCCGAAGCGAGACGTTGACCGAAAAGTGACCGTACTCCGAATCGAACGGAATCGCGATGACAGGAATACCCTCGGGCCAGTGAATCTGATAGCTTTTCCCGGTGACAATTCCGGGCAACGAGATGTCGATGCGGAACTCGTCCAGGTCCTTTTTCGCATTACCGGCGATAATGTTGACCAGTTCTCCGACCCCATCGATCACGTCATTGGTCAGTGCCTTGTAGGGGTGTCCCTCCATTTTTCCGACTACGCGAATCGCCGACTCCCGGGAAAAACTCAGCACCACCGCACCGGCTGTCTCACCGGCAAGCCCGATAATGCCGGACACCTCTTCCAGGTCGTTGGGGTCGGTGCGGAGATACGGTTGTTGCGGTGTTACGGAGATTCCAACGAAGTCCTGAAAAAGCCCGACCGTCGCTTTGACGAACGGATTTATGTATTTTGCCTGCATTGCGGTCTCCTCACAAGTCGATGTACTTGCTGAGTTTATTCCAGAGCGTTTCGCCCCGGATCGGCTTGACGACGTAGTTGGTAACCCCCGCCTGAATCGCCTCCATCACGTTGTACTTTGCCGCTTCCGAGGTGATCATGATGAGCGGCGTGTCCGCGTACTGCTCCATGCGGCGTAACGCTTTGACCAGTTTGAGGCCGTCAACTTTTGGCATGTTCCAGTCAATCAGAAACAGCCCGATCTCTTCTTTTGCGGCAATTTCAAGCGCCTGCTGTCCATCCACCGCTTCGATGATATCTGTTTCCTGAATATTGTGTTCCATTAACGTATTGCGATGGATCCGGCGCATCACACCGGAGTCATCGATCACCAGGATTTTCATAGACGCTCCCTGAGTCGTACACGGCTCGTTGTAACTTTCTCGTGTATGTACAATAATATCACAAAACCGCACACGCGTATACGGACTGTTTCCGCAAGGAGTACGATTAATGAAACGAACCACCGCGATTGCCGCACTGATAGTGCTGGGGTTTACCGTTTTTGCCGGAGGGACCAAAGAGATCCACGCTGCAGCGCCTGAGCTGGACGGTTTTTCCCGCGCCGAAGCTGCCGGAGTTGACCTTCAATGGCGCATAACCGGCGATGCGCTCGAGGTCCAGATGTCTGCTCAGACGACCGGATGGGTTTCCGTGGGCTTTGACCCATCCCGGCAAATGGCGGACGCCAACATCGTGATCGGGTACGTTGCCGACGGCACCCTGGTGATCGCCGACGACTACGGAGTCGGCCCGATGAACCACGACCGGGACACCAGCCACGGCGGTACCGACGATATCTCCCAGCCGGAGGGGACGGAGGAGAATGGCAGAACGACGATTCGATTTGTGATCCCCCTTGATTCGGGAGACGCGATGGACAAGCCGCTTGGTGCGGGCAGCACCTACACCGTTCTCGTTGCCTATGGCCCCGACGGCGCCGACGACTTTTCCACCTACCACGCCGCGCGCGGGTCGGTCAAAATCGAGCTGTAAATCTTGACCTGGCGGTGGGGTGGTCCCGGGGGCTCTACAGAGTCGCGCTGCCGGGATCAAACTCCACCCGGCAACACGTGCCGCTCCCGGTGTTTTCTATCGCCACCGTTCCGTCCATCTGACCGACCAGCCCTTCCACCAGGTGGAGTCCGAATCCGCCGGAGCCACCGGCGCTCGGCGCATCGTGGTTCGGCGTGCCCGCGGCGGCTGCCACGATGAGGTCGATGCCGACCCCGGTGTCACACACGATCAGCTCCGCCCGCCCATCCGGTACGGGGCGGAGAGCAACCCGCACGGTTTTGTCCTCCCTATCCGGGGGGAAGGCGTACTTGAACGCGTTTGTCACCAGCTCGTTGACGATAAGTCCGAGAGTAAACGCCGTATCGGCGGTTACGGACAGTGAGGTAAAATCGGTCTCAACGGTGATACCCGCAAGCGCCATCTGCGCCTGCCCGATGCGCTCGAGAAGCTCCGAGAGATATGTCGCCAGGTCCACCGCGTCCTGTCCCCGACGGGAGGTGAGAATTTCGTTGACAAACAACATCGCCCGGATCCGTTCACCCGCTCCGGTGAGCGCGTCGGCAACCGCGGAGTTCCCGGCGTGAGCCGCCTGAAAGGAGAGCATGCTCTGGATCGTCACCAGATGGTTCTGGGTGCGGTGGCGCATCTCCCGCAGCAGCAGCTCCTTTTCCGCAACAAGGTCGCGGGACTGCTCGCGGGCGATGATTTCGTCGGTTACCTCAAACGCGACCAGCATCAGCACGCCGCCCTTCCTGGGTGTTGCCCCGCGCAGCGGCCGAGGCGGCGCATCGATCGTCTGCCCCACCAGCCGGATGACGCGGCGGCGGCGGTCGGGCAGCGCCAGTTCGAGGTCGATTTGCTTTTCCTCAGGTCGAGTAAAGAACGCCCGAAACCGTCCGCGCCATACCTGCGCGCTTTCGTCGGTAACAAAATCGGTCAACGGCCGGTCGCATTCACTCCCCTCAGATCCGATGAGCTGCCGAAAGGTGTCGTTACAGCGGCGGACGATACCGGCTGCATCGATCACCACCAGCCCCATCGGCGCGCGTTCAAACAAGTCCACGTACTCCTGGCTGCTCTCTTCAAGCCGGGCGTAGGCGTCACGGAGCTCCTCATTCTGTAGCTTGAGTTCCACCTGGTGCACCTGAAGGTCCTGAATCAGCGCCTCGCGGTCTTCAGCGGTGGCGCCGGAGACCTCCGGTTCCGCCCCGTGGGATCGCGCCTCCAGGTAAGACTCCGCGCGTTTCCGTAGATCGTCCTTACTCACTCTCTTTCACCTCACAGCCCGGTCGATCGGTTATGTCCAGCATAAACCCGCGGATCTTGACCGGTGTATCTCCGTCCATTTCCACGTCGACAACATCCCGGATATGAACATAGTCCCCGATTTTTGTTAGAAATCGATAATCAAATACGTGTTGCTCTCCCCGCGCCGTACAGGCCAGGCAGTAATCAGTCGCCCACGAACGGTCCTCCGGATGAAGCCGTTCTTTCCAGAATTCCAGATTGGTCCACTCCTCCGGGGAGAACCCGAGAATACGCTCAACCTGGGGTGCCACGTACGTCCAGTGGTCGGAGGCGATATCGTACTCCCACGGAATCGCGTCAACCGATTCAAGGAGCACCTGGAACCGCTTCCGCATCGCATCCAGCTCCTCCTGCCGTTCTCGCTGGGCGGTGATATCCAGGCAGGAGCCGACATATCCGAGAAACGTCCCGTCGCCGCCGTAGCGCGGGGTGCCTTCATCGAGGAGCCATCGGTACGCGCCGTCGGCGCGGCGGAGGCGGTACTCCATGGAGAACGGGTTGCGTGCCGCAAACGCCTCGGTGTAGGTGGTCAAACAATGGTCTTTGTCCGCAGGATGCACGCCCTCGGTCCATCCGTCGCCGTACTCCTGCTCAAGGGTCCGGCCGGTAAAGGTAAGCCACGTTTTGTTGAACCAGTTACACGCCCCGGAGGTATCCGACATCCACACCAGCGCCGGGGAGGTCTCGGTGACGTGGGAAAGCTGCTCCTGGTAGCGGGTTCGTTCGTCCTGAGCGGTTTTGAGTTCGGTGATATCAACGAGCGAGACAACCAGCCCGGCTATCTCCCGCGGACCGATCTGGTAGGGGGTTACCCGAAAAAGGTACCACGCCTCACCGGCGACGCACACCGGCCACTCCTGCTGCTTTCCGCTGTTCTGTACTTCCTGCATCGCCGCGTAGGGGTCAAAGGAATCAAGGTAGTGGGCAATATGGCTCACCGGCCGGCCGATATCGCTTTCCTGCAGGCGAAAGATCTGCATCGCCGTGTTGGAAAAGCGCCGAATCGTGAGGTCCTCATCGAGGATCAGCGTACCGATACCGGAACTCCGCAGGAGGTTGTCCACGTCGTTGTTGAGTTCGGTCAACTCGACAATCTTGTTCTGGTACTCCGCGTTGACGGTGTAGAGCTCTTCATTGGTCGACTGAAGTTCTTCATTGGTCGACTGAAGTTCCTCGTTGCTCGCCATCAGCTCTTCGTTGGTCGCCTGGAGCTCCTCATTGGCGGTCTCCAGCTCTTCAATCGTTGCCTGCAGGTTTTCACGGGTGAACTGCAGCTCCTGTTCGAGGTCGTCGATGCGCTGTTGCGTCTGCTCAGTCAGGTCGTAGGTCTCGGTGCCACCTTCGGCAGACCCGCGGAGTACGCCGTCTCCACCGTCACCCCCGCTGCGCTCCACATCGGATATGAGAATTGCCACCAGAGGACTCCGCGTGGGCCGGTCCGGCAGCGGCACAATCCGAACGTCCACCGCTTCATTGGCGGCGCCGTTGGTGAAGCGAATCCCGGAAAAGACGACACCGGCGCGGCTCCGGAACGCTTTCTGGACACCCGTGGTCAGCGGAACGGACAGTCCCTTCACAACCACCTTATCCAGCTCCATCGTCGGCCGTCCCGAGGGAAAGCGGAAAAACCGCTCAGCGTCCCCGAGAACGTGGACGACCCCTGGTGCTCGTTCACAATTACCGCCGTCGGAAGCAGATCACCGCTGATCGCGGCAAGAAACCGCTCCAGAACCGCGTCGTCGTTGCCGCCGGCCTCGCGCAAGGATCGTCGCGACGCGATCAGCTGGTGTGACTGTTCACGGGCGCGGGTGTCCCCGGCGGGATTGCCGCCGAACGCGGCGTAGGAGCGGCCGCGCCCTTTGGACCGGAAAATCCGGCATTTGGCGTCAATCGGTTCAAACAGATCGGTCATCTCCCCGATCGTTTCACTGGAACCCAGCAGCAGGATTCCGTTGTTTATCAGAGAAAAACTGAAGTTCTGCAACACCTTGATCTGCGCGGTCGCCTGCAGATAGATCAGGAGATTTCGGCAGCTCACCAGATCGATATTGGTAAACGGCGGATCTTTTACGAGGTTGTGTGCGGCAAACACCACCATTTCCCGTATCGCCCGGGAGATCTGAAAGTGGTCTTCCCGCTTGTAAAAGTACTTGGAGAGATACTGTTCCGGAATGTCCGCGGCGATACTTTCCGGATACGACCCGACCGCTGCAAAGTGAATCGCGTTGCGATCGATATCGGTAGCGAAGATCTTGACGTCCCGGGATGTTCCCGCACGTTCCATCGCTTCCCGCAGGATAATCGCCAGGGTGTACGCCTCTTCTCCGGTGGAACAGCCGCTCACCCACAGGCGCAATTCCCGAGTGCCGGTTGACGTGACAAGTTCATCAATCGCCTCGGTGGTCAGGCGATCAAAGATCACCGGATCGCGGAAAAAGCTGGTAACCCCGATAAGAAACTCACGAAACAGGGTGTTCAACTCCGCCGGCTGGCGCTGCAGCAACGTGGCGTACTCACGGATATCCTCGGTCTGGGTAATCGTCATGCGCCGGTCGATGCGACGGGTGACGGTGTTCTTTTTGTAGAGGGAAAAATCCACCTTGAACTGCTCCCGCAACAGGGCGAATACGCGGGCGAGGCCGTCCTCGTCGGAGAGCATCCGCGGAAGCCGTCCGTCCGAGGCGGTACGGGGGCGCGAGGTAAACGCCTGCAGCTCCGCCGGCATCTCCGCCGGCGGCAGGACAAAGTCGGCAAGGCCGGTGGCGATTGCGGCGTTGGGCATCCCGTCAAACTTGGCGGTGGCGCTGTCCTGGACAACGATCGTGCCGCCGTTCCCTTTCACCGACCGGACACCGCGGGTGCCGTCGCTCCCCGTTCCCGAAAGGATCACCGCGATCGCCCGCTCTCCCTGATCTTCGGCGAGGGAGCGCAAAAAGATATCGATCGGCAGGTTGAGCCCTGCGGAGTGATCCTGGTCGGAGAGATACAGTGCTCCGTGGTAGATCGTCAGGTTCTTCTTGGGCGGTATGAGGTATACCTCGCCGCGTTTGACGACCATGCCGTCTTCGGCGCGCTGGACCGGCATCGTTGTCCGCTTGGAGAGGATCTCAACCATCAGGCTCTTGTAATCCGGGGAGAGGTGTTGAATCACCAACGTAGGCGAACGTCGTGTCTTCCGACACGTTGGTGAAAAACGCGTCAATCGCTTCCAGACCGCCGGCTGATGCGCCGACAGCGACGATGTAACTTGGCTCGTCCGGGTTGGGTGTGGGCGTAGTCGCGCTCGTATCAGCAGGCATGGCGTACTACGGATTGGAACGTCAGGGTCATGGGTTTACCTTCCACTCTGTCAGACGTCCTAACACGCGGTCGATCGACTGACTCTCGGTTTTGTCGATTATATGATATTTTGTAGTGCGGCGCAATTTTTTTTGGCTGTTTTTCGGGCGTTTTCCGGGCGCCCGGCAGGAAAGCACTCCGGATAGTCTCGATCCGGTGGAAACAACAAAAAACTTGTAGTATCCTGTAGTTGATAGAAAAGGCAATTCCGGTTCATCTACACATTCACTCTCAAGAGGTATATTCATATGTTCGCACACGCAGTTGATAAAAAACGAAAAGAACGGTTCTCGCCGGAAGACTTTGAAGAGATCAGAGACGAGTGCGTCGGGTCCAATATCGGCCGTGCCGCGCGAATTGTCGGTCGGATTTACGAGGACGCGTTTCGCGATGTTGGAATTTCCTCGCCGCAGTTCGGTCTTTTGGTGGCACTGCAGATCGATCCGGGCAGTAGCGCCGGTGATCTCGCGGAGATTCTCGGCTCAGATCCAAGTACGGTTTCGCGGAATACAGAACTCCTGGTCAAACGCGGTCTGATTCGCGTTGAGCCGGGTGAAGACCGGCGGGTTCGCACTTATTTCCTTACCGACGCGGGGGATCAAACGATCCAGTCGTGTGTGCCCCGCTGGAAATCGGCACAACGCACCGCGCTGAAGCAGATCGGCCGCGCCAGCTGGCGAGATATTCGGAAAAGTCTCCGTCGTCTGCACACCTGAAGGTGGGGCGACAGGACAACAGCGAGGGCAATACCTGTTGTAGTTGCAACCAATTTCCACAATTGTATTGACCCTTTCGTTTGAACTACATATTTTTACGGCATGAAAATGGCAACCGTTCTCCGAGTCTTGATTCTTGCGATGATCGTCGGTCTGGGCCTGTTTGGAACGCTCCGGTTCGACGTTCCAACGATGTTAAAGGAGTTCCTCGCTGAGGTCGCGGCGCTCGGATTCACGGGAATACTGATCTTTGTCGGGGTGTATATCCTTGCAACGGTCTTCTTTGTACCCGGCAGCATTCTGACGCTTGGCGCGGGGTTTGTGTACGGCGTGGCTGACGGGACCGCGGCAGTTTCGGTGGCGTCGACGCTGGGCGCGTTCGCGGCGTTTCTCGTCGGGCGGTACGTGGCCCGCTCC
>JAQIBO010000063.1 GCA_027859055.1 Spirochaeta sp. | reverse complement strand
CTCCGGCAACTAGCCGCGATGATCAACCCCTCGGTGACTCACGGGGCTGGGGAGAGGCTGGGCACACACGTCATTTGTGGACCGGAGACTATCTCTCGAGTGTGAAAGCAGAAATGGCGAGCCATGGGCTAGAGCTGGTTGCCGTGGAGAATTTCGACCCCGCCGACTGGTGGGCTATTCTGCTGGACGACCCCCGACGTGAAGAACAGATCGAAACTGTCAAACAGCACATACGAATGCTCGGAGAGGTGGGCATTGCGATGCTCGGCTACAACTTCAGCATCACCGGGGTCGCCTCCCGCCTCGGAGGTCGGTTCGCGCGCGGGCAGGCGCATTCGGTCGGTATGGACGGGGTGGATACGAGCCCCTTGCCCGGCGGGCTTGTTTGGAACATGTCGATTCCCGGGCAAGGTGGTGCACCGTCCCCGGAGCCTGCATCTGAGGAGGAACTATGGAGCCGATGGCGCCGCTTCATGGATGAGGTGCTGCCGGTGGCCGAGGCAACAGGCGTGGCGCTGGCGGCTCACCCGGATGATCCCCCCGTGACGCGAGTGCGGCATCAACCCAAGTTCGGATGGTCACCGGAGCGATACCTGCAGATCTTGGAGGATCGCCGGTCTCCCTTTAACCGACTGGAGCTTTGTCTCGGAACACTCGCCGAGATGGCGGATGTTGACCTATACGCCACCCTCGAAGCCGCCGCCCGAAGCGGTCGCATCGGCTACGTACACCTCCGCAACGTAACCGGAGCCGCCCCTCACTATCATGAGACCTTTATCGACGAGGGAACCATTGACGTGGACCGAGCCATAGGCATCCTCGCGAAACACGGTTTCCAAGGCGTAATTGTCCCCGATCATACCCCGATGCTCACCTGTGACGCTCCATGGCACGCGGGAATGGCATTCGCCATGGGATACATCAAGGCCGCACTTGATCGGATCGCGAAACGAAGCTTCTGAGAATATCGAAATTGGAAATCCCCGGAGGCGTCTGTCCGTGATTTGCGCCTTCTCAAACGGTGGTGCCCTCAAAATTCGCTGTAACGCACGCCGGCGGGATCCACCCGGGTCAGCATCGCCAGTTCGTCCTCCGTGGGGTCCGGCTCTTCCCCGGCACCCGTGGCGGTGAGGATCTCATAGCCGGTGTTGGCGCGGATCTCCGCCTCGGTGGTGAAGGAATACCAGCGCCCGATTTTGAGGTCCCCCGCATCGATCACCAGTACGCCCAGCGGTGTCACGACCTCCCGGACGCTTCCCGCGGCGGTCACAAACGCGCATTTCTCAACGACGGACCGCGTATCGTGCCGCGTTCGCCACACGATCGTGTGGTGCGCGGTCGGAACGATCGCCGCGCTGCCCGCGCCGCCGGGCAGTTTGACCTTCGGGGCGTGAAAGTCGCCGATCACGCTGTTGTTGATTCCGCCGTGGCGGTCGACCTGGACGCCGCCGAGAAATGCGGTGTCCAGTTCACCCCGGGCGGAGAGGTCAAAGATGTCGGTGAGGGAGAAAAACGACTCGCTGCCGCCGAGGAAACGGGGGGAACACGTCGAAACATCGATCGATCCGGGGGCGATATTCACGCCGCCGGCGATGTTGAGGTACTCCAGACGCGGGTTATGCATCGCTTTGGAAAGCGCGATCGCTACCGCCGGAAGGGGGCTTGCAAGGCCGTGAAAGACGTTCTGTGATGCCGCCAGGAGGCGCGCCATCGTCACCGCCATCTGGTCCGCGGTCCGAATCACAGCCGCGGTTTGCGTGGTATCGGTCATCGCGCTTCTCCTTCGGTATACCGTTCCAGGTACGTGTTCAACGCCTCGGCATCGGGAAGCCCGATCAGCTCCTGCACCGCCGGTGCGTCGATCTCGTATTCACCGGAACAGCTTCCCGGTCGCGCCCCACCGGGCGCGAGAACCACGCCGTCCACCAGGACTGAGGGTATATCCACGTGGTCGATCGGAACCGGCAGCTCCTCGGTTGCCACAATCCGTTCCGTGGTCAGCACAACGTGGCGGGCAGCGCGCGCCATGAGAAGGTCTTCGTTCTTGGGCCCCATAATCACGCCGTTTCCCGCCGCATCGGCGTATTGCACGTGAATCACCGCGAGGTCCGGGCGGATCGCCGGAATCGCGACCATCCGGTCACCGCTACCGTAGGGATCGTCCACCCATTGAAAACCTCGCGCGTCCGGCAGGTCGCTACCGGTGAGCCCGCGGACGGGAAGGAAACTGACGCCGTATGCGGCCGCGCGCATCGCGGTGATAACCGTGTAACAGGCGTGTTCCCGCGCTTCGGTAATTCCGGATTCAACTGCGCGCCGATAATGTCGCGCCAGGCCGAACTCCGTTTCGTATCCGATAAACCCCGCCGAAACTGCGGTAACGCGTCCGGTCAGGCACAGGAGGTCGATATCGTACGCGCCGGCGGTCTTGACCAGATGGAAGCGCATATTGGTGCGGCGCGCCACCGCGCGGACAAACGCGAGGGGAACGCGGTGCATGCTGTTCCCGCCAAGGGCGAGGGTAACCTCACCGTCAGGAAGCAGCGCGACGGCGGCATCCATGGAAATCTGCTTGGTCCTGTTCATACCACCGAGTATAGCACAAGATGGTGTTTTGCAGGCGTAAACGTGCAAGAAAAACCATAAAGTTCATGATTAATCGCTCAATAATGTGGTTTTATGTGTTTTCTTGTTGACAGCTCACACAGAAGGATCTACAATCTGGGACGAAGTGACTCACAATCTGGGGGATACATGGTTGAATTATTGACATACGCCTATCTGGACCGCCTGCAGCCGCAATTCACCGCGTTTGTTGCGACAACTGCAAAGGGGTACCTCCCCCTCTCCGGTCAGGCAAGTCTGTGGATTGAAATTCGGCCCGGCATGGACATCAACCGCCTGACCGACGTCGCGCTGAAATCAAACGATGTGCAGCCCGGCATCATGTTCGTGGAACGTTCCGCCGGGGTGCTTGAGATTCACAGCTTTGATCAGGGCGCGGTGATGGAAGCGGGGCAGGCGATGCTGGACTCGCTGGGCATGAAGATCGAGGATCGCGCTAAACCGCGTCTGGTTGGTCTGGAAACGATCAAAAACATCAGTGATTTCCAATGTCAGCTGATTAACCGCATGCGCCACGGGAATATGATTCTCCCCGGCGAGACGCTGTTGACGATCGAGACGCAACCGGCGTCATACGCGGCCCTTGCCGCCAACGAGGCGGAAAAGGCGGCCAATATCAACATATTGGAAGTTCGCGCGATCGGCGCGTTCGGGCGCGTCTATATCGGTGGAGAAGAGGCGGAAGTTCTGGAAGGAAAAGCCGCCGCGGAACGGGCGATTCAGTCGATTACCGGCCGGGACGCCGCGAAGTAACAGGAAACAGCACCGGCCGTGGGCCGTGTGACAGCAGGAAGCACACAAGGAGAAACGAGATATGGCTACCGATGCTTTGGGAATGAATGAAGCGCAGGGGTTTGTTGCGATGGTGGAAGCGGCCGACGCGATGGTGAAAGCGGCAAAGGTCGATCTGGTGGGCTACGAAAAGACCGGCGGCGGCTACGTGACCGCGATCGTCCGCGGCGATGTTGCGGCGGTGAAAGCGGCGACCGAGGCGGGAGCCAAGAGCGCAGAACGGGTTGGACGGCTTGTCAGTGTCCACGTGATTCCGCGACCCCACGAAAACGTCGATCTTACGATTCCGCTGGGACGGCAGAACACCGGAAAAACAACAAAGTAACAGGGGTTAGAGAATGAATCTGGCTCGTGTTGCGG
>JAQIBO010000046.1 GCA_027859055.1 Spirochaeta sp. | reverse complement strand
AGCAGCTGGGCGAGCGCTTCTCTACGTGCGGCGACTATCTCCAGGGCGTCGCGCGGATACGCTGCACCAATCCCGAATGCGGTCACGACTACTTCCGTCCCTTCTCGTGTAAGGGATTCTACCTCTGTCCCAGGATGCAGGGCCGAGCAACGAACGAAGTGAGTGACCAGGCTTCCTGTAGTCGAAAACGTACCATCCTGTTCGCCGAGCATCTGACGAATGAGGTCCTACTCAAGCTGCCGCATCGGCAGTTCGTTTTCACGATGCCGAAAGCACTCCGGCCGTTCTTTCGCCACGATCGGCGCTTGTTCGCCGAGGTGTCTCGCCTAATCCACGACATCCTTCGGGAGTTCTATCATGAGGCGGCCGGCAGACCGCTTCTCACTGGCATGGTCATCGCGCACCAGACGTTTGGGGACATGCTCCGCTGGAACCCCCACTTCCACGCTATCGTTCTGGAGGGCGGATTTGATGATGAAGGTACGTTCTTTTTCATCCCGTTCTCGGGGCTGCAATCGATGGTCGAGGTCTTCCGCCATCGGGTGATCAAGCTGTTGGTGCAGCGCGAGCTCCTGAATGATGATTTCGCTCGCAACCTCCTGTCCTGGAAGCATTCCGGGTTCAGCATAGACAATAGCGTTCGCATCCTCGACCAGTCCTCCCAGGAGAGTCTGGCTGAATACATCGCGCGGCCGCCGATCTCGCTAAAGAAGATCCACTACGAACCGTTCAAGGGACGGGTGTTGTTCCACACGAAATACTCGGAGTATTTTAAGCAGAACGTCCACCTGTTCTATGCCTTGGACTTCCTCGCCGAATTGACGCAACACATTCCACCGAAGGGACTCCAGCTCATCCGGCGCTACGGGCTCTATGCCTCCCGCACAAAGGGACGGTGGAACGAAATGCCGTGGGTAGCAGAGCGTGCACCCGAGAGGTGGCGAGCCACCCACCAACTCGGCGTAGTCGCGGAAGACCTTGGCTATGAGCCATTGTCGGATGGTGACGAGGAAGTCACCGTCGATGCACGCAAACGCGCATGGGTCCAGCGATTCGCGAAGCGATATCGTAAACCCGAAGGGCCCGACTTCTCGCGAAGGTCTATGAGGTCGATCCGATGGTCTGCCCAAAGTGCGGAGCCGACATGAAAGTTATCGCGGTCATCGAGGATCCCGACGAACTCAGGAGAATTCTCCGGCATCTGGTCAAGATGGGGCGATCCCCACCGGGATTCGATCCCGGTGGGCTCAATTGACATTATCCTCCGGACCGCTCCGCCAGCGACGTGTGTCAGTTTCCCGGCACAAACACCTGCGGAACAGCCCAGATTCGTCCTATCGGCTCGTCTGTCCACTCAAATAGCGGCCTTCGGCGCGGCTATGAGCCTGCGAACCGCGGTCGGTGCTGCGCTTTCGCGTTTTCTTGCCCTTGATTGCCGTTTCGCAGTTGCGCTTGCGGATAACTTTGCCTACTATTCGGATATACGGCTACGTCGGCGGGTTTCGTGATCCCAATGGTATGGGTATTGCCACCTCGCTGTCGATGGCGCTTCTTGGGTTTGCTCTCGTCGGGCTTGTGTTGCAGAACTACTTCACACGAAAACAGCACTTTACCGTTATCACCGGGAAGAGTGCTCCGATCGAAGTGACGGATCTGCGGCGCTGGAGAATCCCCTTGGCGATCCTGGTCGGTGTTTTTGCCGTGATCGTCCTGGCGGCGCCCGTTCTTGCGGTGGCGATCACCTCGATGATGCGTGCGCTGGGCCTGGCGATCAGACCGGAAAATATGACGCTCGGACACTACGGACGACTCCTCCAGATGCCTCTGGTGGCGAGATCCCTCCGGAACAGCTTCTTCCTGGCGCTTTCGGTACCGACGATCGGCGTGTTTGCGGCCGTGATTCTTACGTTCGTCAAGCGAAAGGGACGGATGCCCGGTCGCAATGCGATCGACTACATCGTCAGCATGCCCTACGCGATTCCCGGAATTGTTATCGGCGTTGCGATGATCCTCGCGTGGATTCGGCCTGTGATGGGTCTGAGTATCTACAACACGATCTGGATCCTCTTTATCGCCTATATCGTCCGGTTCATGATCTTTCCGATGCGTACGGTCGGTGCGGCGTGGAAACAGCTCGATTCCTCACTGGAGGAAGCGGCCCGGATCTCTGGGGCCGGTGAAGCTCGGACGCTCCGGGACGTTTCCGGTCCTCTCATTTCGACAGGGATCATCTCCGGGTGGCTGCTCGCCTTTATGCCGGCGCTCACGGAACTGACGTTGTCGATCCTTCTCTATTCCCCACGGAACGAGACGATTGGCGTGACTGCTTTTAACGTCATGCAGGAAGGACTGGTTACGGTTGCGGGAGCCTACGCGATGATCATCGTGGTCGTCGTGGTTACTCTCAACATTGTCTTGAATCTGATCACCGCCAAAAGGGCGCGGAGATTAAACCCGGTACATACGGAAGCAGGAAACTAGCGATATGGCAGAAATCAGTATCAGAAAATTGACCAAGAAATACGGTGGTTTTACTGCCGTAAGCGAGTTTGACCTGTCGGTGGCCGACGGAGAGTTCTTGTCCCTTCTCGGGCCGTCGGGATGCGGGAAGACCACGCTGTTACGGAGCATCGCCGGGTTCTTCCGGATCGACCAGGGAGAGATCACGATCGGAGATCGGGTCGTTTCGGCGCCGGACAGAAAAATATTCATTCCTCCGGAGAACCGGAATCTCGGCATGGTGTTTCAGAGTTACGCGGTCTGGCCGCATATGAACGTCTTTGACAATATCGCCTATCCGCTCAAGGTGCGGCATCAATCGCCCGCTGAGATCAAGGAGAAGGTTGAGCGGGTAGTAGAACTGCTGAATCTTGCCGGTCAGGAGCGCAAGAATCCGGCGGAGTTGTCCGGGGGACAGCAGCAGCGCGTCGCGCTCGGTCGGGCGCTGGTCATGGAACCGGACGTCCTGCTGCTCGATGAGCCGCTGTCCAATCT
>JAQIBO010000498.1 GCA_027859055.1 Spirochaeta sp. | reverse complement strand
ACAGCTGCTATTGCGGGATACCCCGCGTCTTCCTGGATGGCGGAGAGCAAGCTCCGGAGGTAGCGGGTACTGTGCTCCCCGCCAAAGACGTACTTGAAGACGAGGTCTGAGGTGAGCGGGACGGCCGGTCGGTCGTGTGTGTTTTTGTGCGTTTCCATACCTTACACACAGGGCGGAGGGCCACGGTGCTTGTTCTGGAACTCGAAGCGGCTTGACGTACCGGCCGATCCGGCGGGGGCCCGCGGCAGCATCCGGGAGGCTCCGAGAGAACCGGATGGTTCGATTACCCTCTCTCAACAGCCACCACTACGGGCCGCAGCAAGCCCTCCAGTCCGTTGGCCTTGATTTCGTACAGGGAGGCCAACATCGTTCCCAATTCGCCCGACGGTAGCCCTGACCGCGGAACCAGACAGCGTACGGCTCCGGCAGGTCGATGAACAGGCGGCCGCGGTATCTGCCGAAGGGCATACGCGTGTTGGCCAGTTTGATGAGAGGGGCGTGTTCGTCCGAGGCGCCGGGCATAACCGTTACAAGTCCCGGATCTCGTCCTCGGGGAGATCAGTGTTGCGGGCAATGTCGGCGGCGTCGAGGCCGTCGCGCTTCATCTTTCGCGCCATTGCCGAGGAACGCACCGGCGCCGTGCGAAATGGCTCCAGGCAGCGAAACGGCGCAAAGGGCTCCGCGTAAACGTGTGACGTTTTGCCAAGGACGTTGTATTATTTTGGTGAGGTGCCGCATGGTTAACAGGGGAAATGCCAATATCGACCTTCCGCACGACGATTTATTGCATTTTTGCGAACGCTGGCAAGTTGAGTCGCTTGCATTATTTGGATCGGTGTTACGAAGCGATTTCGACGCTCATAGTGATATAGATGTACTTGTCTCGTTTCTTCCCGACAACGGCGTAGATTTGTTTGATCTGGTAGACATGAAGAACGAACTGGAAGACCTGTTTAAGAGACCCGTCGATCTCGTAGAACGGGAAGCGTTGACCAATCCGTATCGCCGTCGTGAGATTCTCGCCCACAATAAGGTGATTTATGCCGCCTAAAGACCAAGCATTCTTATGGGACATTTCGCAAGCCTGTAACGACATTCTCGCGTTCGTGCAAAACCTGACTTACGAACGTTTTGAAGAAAGCAAGCTGGTTAGATTTGCCGTCGAGCGCCAACTCATGGTTATAGGTGAAGCTGCGGCTCATCTCTCGGAGGAAACGCGCACTGCAGAACCCGATGTCCCATGGTCCAGTATCATCGGTCTCAGGAATATCCTGGCACACGAGTATGGCGAAGTGCTCAACCAGAGAGTGTGGGCTGTTGTTACTCGGCGAGTACCCGAATTGAAAAGAAACGTTGATGCGCTCTTGGACTCCCTTGAGAATACCCCAGATTCTTGAGGAAACGTCCGAAGTGGGCGGCATTGCGGCGGACACCCCCGGAAACAATTTTTACAGCTCCCTGATCTCGGACGTATCTTCCAGACTCTCCTTCATAATCGGATCTTCTATGATCCCCTCCTTGCCTCGGTACTTTATATAGCACATCCACATGCCAAATGCCGTCGAGGGCATTCGTAAGCGGGACTGGAATACCGAGTTTGGCTGATCTTGGTCAGGATGAAGCAGGTAACCATGCTGGAAGCCAAGACGCATCTTTCGCGGCGGATCGGTGCTACTCGCGGCGCCTTTGAGGTCTCTGACGATAATTTACACCCCCTACGGCGATCTCGCGGATCTGTTTGCTGGAGCTGCCGGCGACCGGTCCGAACCGTCATGCGGCTTCCTGCCGAGCAGTGGAGATAGAAAGGGGAGTGTGGATCTTACGCGTGACGGTTACCCAGAACTCACTAAGGACCTGAACAGAGATGACCCCGTTCCCCGCGTGTAACACGTCTTTGATTAGCGTTCGTGCAACGCCTTGTTTCTTTGGTTCCGCCGTGTCGTTGGCGTAGACCAGCACGTTGGTGTCAAGAAAGACGTTACCGCTCATGCAGCTCATCCCGCGTCCACGTGACGGGGCCGACAAGGGCGGTGCTCTCTGCAAAAAGCCGGTCCAGCTCCTCTATCTGAAGTTGTCGCCGCCGCTGTTCGTGGGCCACGAGGGATTCGATATACCCGCGTACCAGGCCATTGAAGCTTGTGTCACGATCGATAGCGATCTTCCTGGCGCGTTTCAATATGTCGTCATCGATAGAAATCGTTACGTTCGCCATTTTACACCCGTTCCTGTGTAACACATGTATACATTTTACACCTGTTACACGTAGCTATCAAAGCCAGGGAGCAGATAGTTGTCACAGCTCCCGAATCGCGTCCTCGGGGAGATCGGTCACGGCTGCGATCTCAGCGATAGACATGTCTTTGGCTTTGAGCCGGCGGACAGCCCCAACTTCATACCTTGCAATTATGGAATATCGTGCCATAATTACAACTATGATTGATCGTATCCTTACTACTCAACTGAAGGAACACCTTGCGCTATTTCCCGCGGTCGCACTGTTGGGACCCCGACAGGTAGGAAAGACTACCCTCGCCCGTACTTTCACATCCAGCACTCCCGGCACGTACCTGGATCTGGAGAACCCGGCGGACCGCGAGAAGCTGTCTGATCCGCTGGGGTACCTTTCCGGGCGTGGCGACTCGCTGACGATCATTGACGAGATACAGCGCGTACCGGGTCTGTTCCAGGTTCTGCGGGGTATCATAGACGAGAATATTCTTACAGGCCGTCGGGCGGAACAGTTTCTGCTTCTGGGATCAGCGTCGATCGACCTGCTGCGGCAGTCCAGTGAATCGTTGGCAGGACGCATCGGGTATCTTGAACTTGCACCGTTTTCCGTACTTGAAGTTGAGCCGGACCAGGTGATCGATCTGTGGATTCGGGGCGGCTTCCCTCCTGCGTTTCTTGCCGCCGGCGACCGGGGTTCGGTACTTTGGCGGTCAAATTTCATTGACACGTATCTGGAGCGGGATATTCCCCAACTGGGGCCACGGATTCCGGCGGAGACGCTGCGTCGTTTCTGGACGATGCTGGCGCACGCACAGGGTTCACTCCTGAACGCCGCCGGATTTGCGCGGAGCCTTGGTGTTGACGGGAAGAGTGTCGCCCGGTACCTGGATCTCCTGGTCGATCTGTTACTCCTGCGACGGTTGCCACCGTTTCATACGAACGCCCGGAAACGCCTGGTCAAATCCCCGAAAATCTACGTGCGGGATTCCGGTCTGGTACATTCGCTGTTGCGGCTCGGGACAACCGACGACGTCCTGGGACATCCGGTGGCCGGTGCGAGCTGGGAGGGGTTTGTCATTGAAAACCTGGTGACGTCTGCGCCGCACGGCACGGAATCGAGTTTCTACCGAACCGCAACGGGCGTCGAGCTGGATCTGATTCTGGATCTTCCCGGTGGACACCGGTGGGCAATCGAAATCAAGTGCGGCATGGTTCCGTCGCCAGGCAAAGGGTTCTACACCGCACTGGAAGATATCAAACCGGACCGGAGCTTCATCGTGTACGGCGGAACGGAACGGTACCGGAAGGGCGATGCACTGGAAGTAATTGGTCTGCGCGAACTCGCAGAACTTCTCCGTGACCTGAAGTAATTTGCGCGGTACTGCGGGGCCAGGCCCGGGAACGCTACTTACAGCTCCCGGATCTCTTCCTCGGGGAGGTCGATGACGGCGGTGATCTCGGCGATTGACATATCTTTGGCTTTGAGCCGGCGCGCGGTCTCGCGCCGCTTTTCTCGCTCTTCTTCGCGGCCCTGTTCGATCCCTTGCTCGAT
>JAQIBO010000486.1 GCA_027859055.1 Spirochaeta sp. | reverse complement strand
GAGTTTCAACTTGGTATTTTTATTGTTCTAGGTGCGGATCATGTTGGTGCGTTGATTGGGCGGGCTGTCGTTCTTTCGATCGGTTTCGCCGTTCGTGAGGCGGTGGAAATCCTGCGTGAGGCGGGCGCTGACGTGCAGGAACTGAACGCGTGCGGCGGACAGGCAAAAAACGGACTCTGGACGCAAATGAAGTCGGACATCGTCGGTGTTCCAATTTCCGTCCCCCAGGTTGCGGACGCCGAGCTTACCGGCGATCTCTGCGCCGGGCTGGTCGCTCTCGGGGAGGCGAAAGACCTGCAGGACGCCGCCACGCGGGCGGTCCATATCGTCGACCGGATCGAACCTGATCCCGTCCGGACGGCGCGTTTTTCCGAGCAGTACCAGCGGTACCGCGAGCGGTATACCCGCTTCCGTGACGCCCTCGACGAGTGTCGATAGAGAGTGTCGATAGAGAGTGTCGACAAAAAAAGGGCCGCCCACCGTGTGGTGGACAGCCCGGTCTCATGCGTGATTATCGGTTTGTCAACCGACCGCTTCAGTACCCGTTTCGCCGGTGCGAATCCGGATGATATCGTCGAGGGGGATCACGAAGATCTTCCCGTCACCGATCGTTCCGGTCCGTGCTCCCTTGACGATCGCGTCGATCGTTGGCTGTACGAACTCGGCGTTCACCGCGATCTCAAGTCGAACCTTTTTGAGCAGGTTCACTTCAATATCAACACCACGATACGTCTCGTGATATCCTTTCTGCTGGCCCGCTCCCAAGGCGTTGCTGACGGACATTTTGAAAACCTGTGCCTTGTACAGCTCTTCCTTTACGTCGGTCAGCTTATGCGGCTGAATGTATGCTACTATCAATTTCATTCGACGTACCCTCCTTACATGTTGGAAAAGATCTGAAAGCCGCTGTACGATTCCGCCCCGTGCTCCGAGATGTCGAGGCCGAGCATTTCGTCCCCTTCATCGACGCGAAGCAATCCTACCGCTTTGAGGATTCCGAACAGCACGAACGCAACAACGACAACCCACGCGAATACCACGGCAACACCGACCAGCTGAACGCCGATCTGGCCGCCCCGGGTCAGACCGCTGCCGATTTTTTCGAGATCGCCGAAAAGGCCGACCGCGAGGGTTCCCCACGCGCCGACAACACCGTGAACGCTCACCGCACCGACCGGGTCGTCAATGTGGAGCACCTTGTCGATCACTTCAACGGATATGACCACCAGAACCCCACCAATCAATCCGACCAGGATTGCAACGGATGGTGAAATGACCCACGTACCGGCAGTGATCGCCACCAGCCCCGCCAGAGCGCCGTTGAGCGACATCGACGGATCAGGCTTGCCGAACCATACCCACGAGGTAAACATCGCCGCGATCGCACCGGCAGATGCCGCAAGGGTGGTTGTGGTCGCCACGTACGCAATATCGGCGTCCATTCCGGCGAGAGTGCTTCCGGCGTTAAAACCGTACCAGCCAAACCACAGAATGAACACGCCAAGTGCCGCCAACGGCATGTTGTGCCCCTGAATCGCCTTCACGGTCACCTGTCCGCCGACCTTGACGTATTTCCCGCGCCGCGCGCCGATTACGATTGCACCCACCAGTGCCGCCCAGGCACCGACGGAATGTACGACCGTTGACCCGGCAAAGTCATGAAATCCCATTTCGGCCAACCAGCCGCCGTTCCAGATCCAGTGGCCGCTGACCGGGTATATCACCGCAGTCACGACGATCGAGTACAACAGATACCCGCTGTACTTCGTCCGTTCCGCCATCGCACCACTCACGATTGTTGCCGCAGTGGCCGCAAAGACGACCTGGAAGAACCAGTCCCGAAAGACCGCCGAGTCTGCACCGGCGAGGAAGAACTGATCCGTTCCGATAAATCCACCCGCACTGGTACCGTACATGAGGCCCCAACCAACGGCGAAATACGCCAGGGCACCAACGGAAAAGTCCATAAGATTCTTCATGATAATGTTGGACGCGTTCTTGGCGCGGGTCAGACCCGTTTCCACCATTGCAAAACCCGCCTGCATGAAGAACACCATCGCACCCGCTACCGTCAGCCAGATCATATCAAAGGCTGCAACGATTTCGGGCATTACTTCTTGCGCCGTCACCTGTCCTATCGCGAGAACGGAAAACAGCACCAACCCAATCCACAGTCGACGACTCATACGTAAACCTCCTCAGTAAAAACGTCGTTCTGGAAGGGGCATTGCAATCGGTGTGCCATATTCAGTATCAGAAGAAAAAAAGATACAAAAAAGAAGACTGAAACGCTATAAAATACGCAGCGGTAACAAATTAAAATCTATAAAACGTGAGCGTCATATGAGATTGATAAGATAACAAATCCGTTATAAAGAACGTATACAACTACATAAATGTATCTTGCAAGACCCAAACCTACGTGCGTGTACGAAAATTCTTCGGGTCGACATCGTGCTTTTTCACGCGCAACCCCATAATCCGCTCTGTGATTCCCAGCATACGCGCCGCCCGAGCCATATTCCCCTTGGTCGACTTCAACGCGTCCATAAGCAGTTCCCGTTCCAGATTGTCCAGCGCGTCCTGAAGAGTTCCGTGAACCTGGGTGTTGGTACTCTCCGCCGACTGGAGGCTTGGCGGAAGGTGGTGCGAGTGGATAACGCCGTCAACACTGAGAAGTACCGCCCGTTCAATGCAGTTTTCCAGTTCCCGGACATTACCGGGCCAGTGGTAATTCATGAGCAGATCGATCGCGGGCGTGGAGATGCGGTGAATCGGTTTGTGGTTCGCTTCGCCGTACTTCGATATGAAATGGTCGGCGAGAAGCAGGATATCATCGCGACGTTCGCGCATCTGTGGCAAGTGGATGGGAAACACGTTCAGACGGTAGTACAGGTCTTCGCGGAATCCGCCTTCTTCCATCGCAACCTCAAGATTACGATTCGTCGCCGCGATCACCCGCACGTTCACCCGGATCGTTTCGTTGCCGCCGACGCGCTCAAATTCCTTTTCCTGGAGAACCCGCAGCAGTTTGACCTGGGTCATCGGCGATAGATCTCCGATTTCATCAAGAAAGATCGTTCCGCCGTTGGCGTTCTCGAAACGCCCTTTCCGGGTGGAAACCGCGCCGGTGAACGCACCCTTTTCATGGCCGAAGAGTTCACTTTCGATAACTGTTTCGGGCAGGGCGGCGCAGTTCACTTTGATGAGTGGTTTCGTGGCGCGGTGGCTGTTGTAGTGAATCGCCTGTGCGACCAGTTCTTTTCCCGTTCCGCTTTCTCCGCGGATCAGAACCGTTGCGTCACTCTTCGATACCTGGGCCACCATGTCGAAGACGTGTTGCATCGCTTTGCTGTTCCCGATGATGTTTGACGGCTTGTAGCGCTCTTCCAGCTCTTTGTGGAGGCGACTGGTCTCCTCCAGCAGCTGTTCCCGCTCTTCCATCACGCTCTGCCGGATCTTGACCGCCTGTGCGATGAGGGAGGCGACAACAGTAAGGATGCGCACGTCTTCCTGCAGTTTCCGTTCACCGCTGAATTCTCGGTCGACGCTGAGCGCGCCGATCGTTTCATTTCCGATCTTGACGGGGACGCACAGAAACGAGATGTCCTGATACTGTTTCCCCCGGCGAGCGCCGGTCTTGTTCAGAAACTCCGGTTCCTCGCTGATTCGCGGAATGACCATCGCCTGTCCGGTTTGGGTGACTTTTCCCGTTATGCCCTCACCAAGGCGATAGCGGCCGCGTTCCCGCTCGGTCGGCGAGAGTCCGAACGCCGCTTCGATGAATATTTCGCCGGATTTGCGATTGAGAAGAGTGATCATCCCGCGAAGCATGCCAAGATGGTCAGCCACGGCGGTCAGGACCGGCTGTATCACCTGTTTGAGATCAAGACTTTGATCAAGGATCTGGCTGATCTCCAGAAATAGTGAAAGCTCTTCAATTTTGCCCTGGTAATTATGGTCTTCCGCCTGTGTTGTCATCGCGTCCTCCACAGAAATCCTACATCATTGTATGATTATACACAAGAGACGGAAGAAATGGATATTCATACGAAAACGTAGGGGAAGGGCGCCGGGCGGTTACGCGTCGAGAAAACCCTCGTAGACGATCTTTTCATCGCCGTCGAGACTGATGCTCTGGTTGTGTTCAAACTGGCGATACGCGTCGCGCACGTCCGAGACGAAGACGAGGTCGGGGTTGATCTCCCGAATCGTTTCGATCGAGATGTCCGGCGCGTTCTCCACAATGACACCTTTGACGTGACGCAGTAACGGTTCGTATTCCGGTGTCAGCGACGGTGTCAAAAGAATTTCCTCGCCGTTCAACTTGAGGCGCTGCTTGGCCTGGTCATAGCTTTTCGCCTTGACGATGTTTCCGCTGCAGATCTCGCCAAATCCGCGCTGACCGCGATTCAGAATATTGCCCATATAATGGACCTTGATCATGTTCATCATGATGGGACTGTTCAGCGGGATACCCGCGGCGGTCACGACCTTGTCGTTCCGGCGGGTGTAGCCTTTTTGCATCGCCAGGCGGAGGGCGTTCTGGATCATCGTATCCGAATCGTTTACGTGGCCGGTGAGAAGCGGGTAAATCCCCCAGTGAATCAGCAGCTGCCGGTAGACGACGTCTGAGGTAGTCACTGCAATAACCGGTTGCATCGGCCGGTATTTGGACAGCAGCCGGGGACTGTTTCCCCGCAACGATGGCGCCACGATCGCCGACGCTTCCACGTCGGTGGCCACAACGTAGGCGGCTTTGGTAATCGCGTCGGCGATATCGTTACTGGTTTTGTGAAAGAAGAACGACTCCTTGCTGCGCTCGATGTACTCCTGAGAGCTTTCAACCTCGATTGCGATGCGGTGGAGCATCTCAATAGACTCGACGGGAAACTTACCGCTGGCAGTTTCACCGGACAGCATCACCGCGTCGGTGCCGTCGAAGATCGCATTAGCGACGTCGGTCAGCTCCGCCCGGGTCGGTTTCGGGTTGTTGATCATTGAATCCAGCATCTGTGTCGCGGTGATGACCGGTTTGTTCTGCCGATTGCATTCGCGAATGATCCGTTTCTGCGCGAGGGGAATCTGCGCCGTTGCAAGTTGCACACCGAGATCTCCGCGCGCAACCATGACGCCCGACGAAAGGCGGGTGATCTCGACGATGTTCTCGAGACCCTCCTCATCTTCGATCTTGGAAATGATCCGCATCGGTGATTTGGCACGGTCGATGACCTCCTGGACCGCGTGCACGTCTTTCGGTTTCCGAATAAACGAAGCGGCCACAAAATCCATTCCCATGGAAACGCCAAACTCGATATCAGCTACGTCCTTCTCGGTTACGGCGGGTAGTGCTGTCTTCACGCCGGGGACGTTCACGTTTTTCCTGCTTCCGAGGATGCCGCCATTGCGAACGATGCACTGGATCCGTTCTCCCGCAATCGCCAGGATTTCGAAATCGACCAGACCGTCGGCTACAAAAATGTGACCGCCCGCATGGACTTCCGATGGGAGGTCTTTGTAGCTGACGCTGAGAAGTTCCTCGGTTCCTTCAACTTCTTCAGTGGTGAGGGTAATATGGTCGCCCCGGTTGAGGGTGATTGTGCCGCCGCCGGCGATAACACCGGTTCGGATTTCCGGGCCCTTTGTATCGAGCATCAACGCGACAGGAATGCCGGTTTCCTCGCTGGCGGTGCGCAGCATCTCGATGCGCCCCTTCTGCTCCTCATGAGTGCCGTGGCTGAAGTTGAACCGGGCAACGTTGAGACCGGCGTGGAGCAACGCCTTCATCGTTTCCAGGTTGTCTACGGCAGGTCCCATCGTGGCGACAATTTTGGTTTTTCGAAGCATAACAGCTGAAAGATATCGAAAAGGGGGCGCCTTTACCAGTGTCGGTTCAGTGATCGGCCTTTTCTGTCGAGATCTCGCCTGCGCGGGTGAGGGCGATGCGGGTGAGTATCGGGCCGATCACCTCAAATATTACGCTTGTGGCGGTGACGGTGGTGATGATCGTTGTGCCGATCCACGCGCCGGCGTCACCAAATTCCTGAAACGTCTGTTGGACGTACAGGGCGAGTCCGATCGCAACACCGGCCTGACTGAGAATTCCCAGGCCAAGATTTTTGGCGATAACCGGTTCGGCGCCGCCGATGCGGGATCCGATCCACGCGCCTCCAATAAGCCCGAACGACCGCGCCGCCATGTACACCACGCCGATCAATCCAAGAGCCGGGAGGGCGCTCAGCTCAAGGTGTGCCCCGGCAAGCAGGAAAAACAATGTGAATAACAGCGGCATCACCGTGCCGATCGACTGACTGATCTGTTCTGTGGTCCGGTGTCGCTGGGAATTCACGATCGTAATACCAATAACAAGATTGGTAAGGATCAGCGAGAGATTCAGAATTGTCGAGAGCCCGGTTGCCAGCAGGACAAAGCCGAAACTGAGGGTGAGGACATCCCGTTTGGATTCAAGCCGTGACGCGAGAAGCCCGCCAATAAGTCCGATGAGAACGCCGACGCCGAGGCTTCCGACGATTTCGAGAAAGGGTTCAAGCAAGATATGAACGCTCATTGCGCTCTGACTCATCATCTGCACCGCGATCGCCGAGGCGAACCCGAAAATCACGATTCCAAGGCCGTCATCAAAGCCAACTACCGAGTATAACGCCTGGGTGAGAGGGCCTTTTGCGCGGTATTCCTGGATTATCGCCACGGTGCCCGCCGGGGCGCTTGCCGGGGCAATTGCGCCGAACACGAGGGCAAACGGCCAGTTTCCGGTCAGAAACCCGAGGGCGGCGGTCACGACCAGGAAGGTGAAAATGCTTTCCGAAAAGATGATCGCCACGATTGCGCCGCCCTGTTTCCGGAGGGCGGTAAAACTCAACTCCATTCCAATAGACAGTGCAACGAACCCCAGCGCGATATCGGAGATGAAGCTCAGTTGGCTTTGCAGTTCATCGGTGATGACGTGCAGAAGGGATGGACCGAGAAGTGCCCCTAAAAGCATAAACCCGATAATTGACGGGAGTTTTCCCAACTGGGCGAACTTCCCGGTGTACAGGGCGACAACCGTTCCGAAACCTACCACAACGACGGGTGAGCGAATAATCTCTGTCAGTAAGCCACTATCCATGACGTATTCCTTTAACGGCGCGGCTCACAGGTCGAGCTGACCGCTTCCATAACTCAGGTCGAGGGCGCTGATCTGTACCCCGTTCTTTTCGCCGCTGATCTCTTCGATGCGCCGTATCGTTCGGTTGACCCGCTCTCGCGGAAGGGTTACCTCAATCCGGTGAACATCCCGGGATTCCTGTTCGTTCCAGAACGTGGCAAAGAGGGGCAGGCGGTGTAAAATTGAACCGGCGGATTTTGCCTCGGATACCGAGACCGAGGCGTCGGGTTCACCGGACACAGCCTCCAGTATCGGTTCGTAGCGCGCTTCATCCTGGACGTAAATCACCAGGATCGAAAACGGCCCGGTCTCATCGGTTTGTACGGTACCCATTCCGGAGGTGAGGATTTGTGCCAGTTCTGTGCCGGAGGTTGCCTGACGGACCCGCTCACGGACCTCCTCCTGGCGGAGTTGCGTCGTTAGCGCGGCAAGAATCCTGACGTGGTCGCTTCGCCGCTCTTCGGGGCCGCCGACAAAGAGGAAAATATCCGAAGGTTGTCCGTCGATCGCGCCAAAGTCGATCGGTTCTTTGAGCGTTATCAGGCCGGCCACAAACCGATCGGCATCGGGAAGGGCGCAATGCGGGAGGGCTACGCCTTTCTCAAGGCCGGTTGATCCGGTGGATTCCCGTTTTTCCAGCGCCTTCAATATCGGAGTGGCAGACTGCAGACCGAGACCGGTAGCGATGCGGTTTGCAATATCTGTGAGCACAGTCGAACGGTCCGAAAGGTCCAGGTGGGCTCCGCACTGTTCAATCGTGTATCCGTCATTCTTCATTTTAAGGCGTCCTTTCTCCGTTGAGGAGCGTCGCGATCACCGCGTCGGCGTCGGGTTGGCTTCGCAAGCGTTCCGCGAGGGAGGAGTTGCGAAGTACATACGAAATCTTCTGAATAAGGCGGAGGTGCAATACGAGGTCGTCGGTACACACAAGGCAGAAAACCGAACAGGTACCGGAACCATATGGCACCGGCCTTTCAGTAATGAGCATGAACAGTTCGAGGCTGCCCGGCGGATTGTCTTCGGTTCGGCGGATGTGTGGTGCAGCCAGGCCGGCTCCGAGTGCGGTGGTCGCGAGGTCTTCCCGTTCCTGTAACGCTGCACGATATTCTCCAGTGTCAACACCGGGATAGACGGTGTTCACCGCGTCGGCGAGGGCGGTGAGCACGTCCGCCTGCGTCTGGGCCGGATGGGCGCAAAAAATATGTTCCCGCCGAACGAGGCGGTCGATTGGTACCGCGATCGGGTCAACACGCAACAGATCTCGCAGGGAATCCCGCTGGGAGGTGCGGTCGTGGAGCCACTGGGACAGCTGGTCCGGCACAAACCGCCACTGCCCGCCCAGGCGAACCGCCGGAAGCTCTCGGCGTTGGATCATTCGCGAGACAGTCTTCTCCGCGACGTGTAGATAGGTCGCCGCGTCGGACAAAGTCCATAATCGTTCTGTAATGTCCATAGAAGTCCTTTAAAAGGACAATGCGCCTTTGTAGCTATTGCGTCAAGCGGGGGGCGGTCTACCCCTCGGAATCGGGGTCTTCCGCTTCTCCGGCCAGTAAAAAGTCATATTCCTGCGACGAGACCACGTCGGACGCCTCTTCATCCGGCGCCAGTTGGTCGAGCATCGCGTCGATTTCACGCATAACGCGCTGATGGGCACTGAGGGTGCTTGCAAGACGGTCCTGATGGGCGTTGAAAATATCCGAAACGCCCAATTCGCCGGCGTTGAGGCGGAGCAGAAAGTCGGCAAACGCCCGAACGGTTCTCCGGAGTGACCGCAGGTACGCCGCACGGTTGATAAGATACCCGTTGTCTTTCAGTGCGGAAAACGTCCGCATCAGGGATGCGTCTATGAAAAAGATGTCTTCCAGTATCTTGTCCTTGAAGTACTCGGGATCGATGTCGAGCCGTAAACCGGACTCCAGCGTCCGGAGTATCGAATGGAGGAAAAACAGATTGTCCTCGTAGTGCACCTTCACGCTCATTGCCAGATCCTTTCATGTTGACATCGGTGGTTCGACGTGGTACGTTCTTCCGACCTTCTTGCTACCACTGAGGGTATCAATAATGGTAGTCGCAAGTCCATAAGGAGGAACTATTGCGGACATACGAAGCGATGTGTGTGTTCCGTGCCGATCAAGAGATCTTCAACGCAGGTGTTGAGACGGTACGGGCAGAATTGGTAAAACTGGGCGCCGAGATCGAGAAAGAAGAAGACATGGGCGTCCGAACTCTTGCATTTCCCATAAAGAAACAGCAGCAGGCTCACTACTACTACTACGTCTGTAAGATGGACCCGGAAAAGGCGCATCAGACAGAGTACGCGTTGCGGCTCAAAGAGCAGTTGTTGCGATTTTTGATGGTGCGGCGCGACGACTGAACCGCTGCGGCGATTCGGTCGATACAAGTGCGCGCGGATAGCTGGCGAAGACGGAGGCCGGACGCACGCGTTACCGGCACCGTGGGGTGATGGAGAAACAAGGAGCGTTCTGATTTGGCGGATATTAATCACGTCGTCCTGGTAGGACGGCTCGTACGAGATGCTCAGCTGAAATATACAAACAGCGGACTTGCGATCTGTGAGTTCTCGATTGCGATCAATAACCGCCGGAAACAGGGCGATGAGTGGGTGGATGAACCCAATTTCTTCGACGTAACACTTTTCGGGCGGCAAGGCGAGGCGATTCAGCGCTATCTGACGCAGGGCAAACAGGTCGGCGTGGATGGTCAGCTCCGCCAGGATCGCTGGCAAACCCCGGAAGGCCAAAACCGAAGTAAGGTTGCCGTTGTTGCAAACAACGTGATGCTGCTCGGAAGTCGTGATGGCGGTTCCGGAGGTGGCGGCGGCCGTGGCGGATTTGGTGGCGAGTCCGGTGGAAACCCGCCGGCAGGCGGCACGCCGCAGGGC
>JAQIBO010000426.1 GCA_027859055.1 Spirochaeta sp. | reverse complement strand
CCACTCCGAACCCGGGTGAACAACAACCAGATTGCGTTCGGCATACGCGCCACGATCCCGCTGAATATCAGGAGAGAAATACCGTTTCCAATTCCCCGCTGGTTAATCTGTTCACCCATCCACATGAGGAACACGGTTCCCGTCGTCACCGACAACATGGACACAAAGGTGTACAAGCCACGGGAGATCGTAATCGCGTCAGGGATGCTGTCGGCATACACCGTGACCGCAAATGACTGTATCAACGCGACGCCCACCGTACCGAAGCGCGTATACCGTTGAATCTTTTTCCGTCCACCGTCTTCTTCAGAGATCCGCTTCAAACTCGGGAAGACCAGCAGCAGCAACTGCATGATGATCGACATCGAGATATACGGCATGATCCCCAGCATGAAAACACTGAACCGAGAAAACGCGCCGCCGGCGAAAAAGTCCAGATAATCCGTCACGGAAATGCCTGCTCCCGCCTGCTGAGCCAGAAAATAGGACTGCAGTGCGTTCAGGTTAAGTCCGGGAATCGGGATCGTCGCGCCCAGTCGAAAAATTGCAAGCATCCCGAAGGTGAACAACACCCGCTCTCGGAGATCCTTGATCTTGAAAATGTCCGCGATCGGATTAGAGGCCATACGCCTTACCCTTCTGTTTCCTCAGCAACGACCGTCTCAACGGTGCCGCCTGCTGCCTCAATTTTTTTCCGGGCGCCAGCGGAGACCGCAAGCCCTCGAATCGTGACAGCTATTTCTATTTCACCCCGACCAAGAACTTTGACGTCCTGAACGTTCTTGCCGATCAACCGTTTTTCCCGGAGTGTCGGAATATCGACAGTCTCACCGGCAGCGAACCGGGCGGAGAGAACGTCGAGGTTCAACGGAACATAGGTGGTCTTGAATCGGTAGTTTGAAAAGCCCCGTTTTGCGATCCGCCGAAACAACGGCATCTGACCGCCTTCGAACCCCGGACGAACGCTACCGCCGGACCGAGCATTCTGGCCTTTATGCCCCTTCCCTGAGGTCTTCCCCGTTCCGGAGCCGATACCGCGGCCGAGGCGTTTTGCCTGTCTGGTCGCACCTGCCGGCGCATGGATCATCATACTCATTTTTCTTCCTCTACCCGAACCAGATGAGAAACCGTATCGATCATTCCCTGGATGGGACCATTCAGTTCCTGGACTACGCTGTGACGAATGCGTTTCAGTCCAAGCGCCTCAACGGTCTTGCGCTGGTTTGGTTTTCGTCCAAGGGGGCTTCTGACGAGCGTAATTCGTACTTTCACGATCTCACCCCCACATGTCCTTCAACGTCTTTCCACGGTTCTGCGCCACTTCCCGCGCCTGCATCAGTTCTGAGAGGCCCTGAAAAACCGCTTTCACGATGTTCACCGCGTTCTGACTGCCCATCGACTTACTGAGGACGTCATTAATTCCGCCAACTTCAAGAACCGCGCGCACCGGCCCGCCGGCGATTATACCGGTACCCGGGGCAGCAGGTTTCAACAGGACGTTGGCACTCTTGAACCGTCCTTCCACTCGATGGGGAATCGTCTGCTTCTGCCGGGGAACCTCGATCATCCCCCGCTTTGCGCGTTCAACGCCTTTCCGAATCGCTTCCGAAACGTCGTTGGCCTTGCCATAGCCATATCCAACACGTCCGTTTCGATCACCAACAACGACCAGTGCGGAAAAGGAGAAGCGGCGACCGCCCTTCACTACTTTTGCCACCCGGTTCAGCTTGATGAGCTTTTCGGAGAACTCTTTGTCCATACCACGATCCACGCAATACCCCCTAGAACTTCACGCCGGCTTTGCGGGCACCCTCGGCGATCGATTTAACGACGCCATGGTACAGATACCCGTTCCGGTCAAAGACAGCTTCCGTAATCTTCAGGCCGACCAGCTCTTTACCAATCGCTTCACCGATCTTCTGACCGTCCTCCACGTTTGCCTTGAGCCCTTTCATTCCGCCGCTGATACTCGACGCTGACGCGATAGTCCGGCTGCCTTCGTCATCGATCGCCTGAACGTACACGTTCTTGTTCGAGCGAAACACACTCAGCCGTGGCCGCGCAGAGGTCCCGCTGATCCGACCGCGCACGCGCCGCTTTCGCTTACTTCGTCGGCGGTTCTTTTCCATTACACGCTTCATATCGTCCTACCTGCCCTATTTAATACCGGACTTGCCGACCTTGCGCCGTACGTACTCATCTTCGTACTTGACACCTTTGCCCTTGTACGGTTCCGGCGGCCGAATTTTCCGAATCTCCGAGGCAACCTTGCCAACAAGCTGTTTATCGATGCCGCGCACCGTCAGTTTATTCGGTCCTTCAGCATCGGCGGTCACACCGTCGGGGAGACGAAATTCGATCGGGTTGCTGTACCCAAGGTTGAGAGTTATCGCATTACCGCTTACCTCGGCGCGAAAACCAACCCCGTTTATCAACAGTGTCCGGGCATATCCGTCGGTAACGCCGACGATCATATTGTGAATCAATTGCCGATAGAGCCCGTGAAAACCGCGCGCCTTTCGAGACTCGGTGGTCCGTTCGACGAGAACAGTCTCTCCGTCAACGGTCACCTTGACCTCCGGGCGATACGCTTCCTGCAGTTCGCCCTTCGGGCCTTTCACCTTCACAAGGCTTTCGCTCACGTCAACCGACACGCCCTTCGGTATCGGAACCGGCAGCCGTCCTACTCGAGACATACGCCGTTCCTCCTCACCAGACCGAGCAGATCAGCTCACCGCCAACCCGCTTCTCGGCAGCTTTCCGCCCCGTCGTCACCCCGGTGGACGTCGACACAATCAACGTGCCGTATCCGTTCAAGACGCGTGGCATCTTCCGATATCCGGAATATACGCGACGCCCCGGGCTCGATATCTTCTGGATACCGTGAATGACGGGCCCCTGCCTGTCGTCATACTTCAGAAAAACCCGAATTACTTCGCGATCATCCTGACTCATTTTCTTAAAATTCTTGATGTAACCTTCATTCTTCAGAATTTTTATGATCTCAAGTTTGATCTTGGACGGATTAATATCAACCTTCTCAAACTTAGCCATACTACCGTTCCGAATCTTGGTAAGCATATCGGCTACAGGATCAGATACACTCATCTCGCTCTCCTACCAGCTCGACTTCGTAACACCGGGAATAAACCCTTCACTTGCCAATTTCCGGAAACACACACGGCACATCTCAAACTTGCGCATATACCCGCGGGGTCGCCCGCAGATCCGGCACCGGTTTACACGACGCGTCATGTACTAAGGTTTCCGTTGCGCCTTTATTATTAACGATTTCTTAGCCATCGAGCCCCCTCTTCCTACTTCCGGAACGGCAATTTCATCTTGGCCAGGAGCGACCGGGCTTCCTGATCCGTCTTGGCCGTAGTGACGATCACCACATTTAATCCCGTAATCTTGTCGATTTTGTCGTAGTCGATCTCCGGGAAGATGATGTTCTCGCTCACCCCCAGAGAGTAGTTTCCGTGCCCGTCAAATCCGTTCGGGTTGATTCCCCGAAAGTCTTTCACGCGCGGTAGCGCGATATTGACCAGCCGATCCAGAAACTCCCACATTTTCACGCGGCGAAGCGTCACCTTCGCGCCGATCTCCATGCCTTCACGCAATTTGAAGTTTGCGATCGATTTACGTGCTTTCGTACGCACCGCCCGCTGTCCCGCGATTACCGACAACTCGTTCTGCGCGTTTTCAATCGCCTTTTTGTTGTCAATCGCGTCGCCAACGCCCATGCTCAGGACGATCTTCTCGATGTGCGGAACTTCCATCACGGAACGATATCCAAACTCTTCCATGAGTTCGGTTTTCACCGCGCCCTGATATAATTCTGCCATCGTGGGTACACTTGCAGCCATCAGACCGTATCCCCCGTTTTTTTCGAGTACCGGACCTTTTCTCCGCCCTCAATGCGATGCCCGAGACGAGTCGGCTTACCATCCTTGGCGGCAAACATAACGTTCGAAATCGAAACGCTCGCCTCCTTCTCGATGATCCCTCCGGACTCGCTCTGGCTCCGTTGTTTCTGCGCTTTCTTGACCATGTTCACGCCTTCTACCAGAACGCGATTCTTTTCACCGTCAATGCGCAGGACGCGGCCCGTCTTCCCTTTGTCTTTTCCGGCGATAACAACCACCGTGTCGTTCTTTTTCAGTTTTGTTTTCATCGTGAACGCTCCTACAACACCTCAGGAGCCAGCGAGACAATTTTCATATAGTCAGAATCGCGCAGCTCCCGCGCAACCGGACCGAAAATCCGCTTTCCTTTCGGGTTATGGGTTTTATCGATGATCACGCACGCGTTATCGTCAAACCGAATGTACGTACCGTCAGCCCGTCGAAACTCTTTTTTCGTCCGGACGATCACCGCCTGCTCCACCGTACCCTTTTTGACCGGGGCGTTCGGTAGCGCATCCTTCACCGCTACAACGATGACATCCCCGACAGACGCGTACTTTCGCTTGCTTCCGCCAAGTATTTTCACACATTGCACGCGCTTAGCACCGCTGTTGTCGGCTACGTTCAAAAACGTCTGCATTTGAATCATTGCTCTATACCTCAGCGCGCTCGTTCAACGATCTCAACCAGGCGCCAGCACTTATCCTTGCTGACCGGCCGAGCCTCAACAACGCGGACAAGATCCCCGATGTTTGCCTCATTTTTTTCGTCGTGAGCTTTCAACTTCTTGGAAATGTTGACGTACTTTTTGTACAGCGGATGAACCTTTCGGCCATCGATGCGTACGACGATCGTCTTTTCCATCTTGTCGCTCACAACCCGTCCCTGGAAAATTTTCTTCCCGGAACTCTGAACACTTTCTTCCGCCATCACGCATTCTCCTCTTGAACAACCTGCACATCGGCGTGATTGTAAATAAGCGTATTCAACCGCGCGATCTGGCGACGAAGCGTCCGGATTTCGATCGGATTCTCAACGTGGCCAACAACTTTGTTGATCCGCGCATCCAGGTATTTTCGGTTGAGTTCAACCCGCTTGGCCACAAGCTCTTCAAACGTCAAATCCCGAAACGAATTCCTCATCTTATTCAACTCCCTTCCGCGCAACAAACCGCGTCTTGATCGGGAGTTTGCTCGCCGCGAGATTCAACGCAGCCTCTGCCAGCTCGTGTTCGACACCGGCGAGTTCAAAGAGAACCCGACCGCGTTTTACCGCAGCTACCCAGCTTTCCGGACTCCCCTTTCCTTTACCCATGCGCGTCTCGGCCGGTTTCTTGGTGTACGGAACGTCGGGGAATACCCGGATCCAGACTTTTCCACCACGCTTGATCTTACGTGTCATCGCAATACGCGCAGCTTCAAGCTGACGATTTGTAATCCACTCTCCTTCGAGCGCTACCAACCCGAAGTCACCGAATGCAATCGTGTTTCCCCGAAACGCTGTGCCTTTAAGGTCTCGCTTGACCCGGCGTTGTCGTTTCCGAAAACGTACTCTTTTTGGACTCAGCATCAGGCAGTCCTCCCACTCGTCTGTCGCCGCTTCCGCACGACCGCACCGGCGTCCTGTTTCGTCTCCTTGGTGAGGACTTCACCGTGAAACATCCAGACTTTCACACCGATCGCGCCGAAGGTCGTCTCCGAAACGGCAAACCCATAGTCAATGTTGGCACGCAACGTGTGCAACGGAACCCGGCCCGCTTTCTGCTGCTCAGTACGGGACATCTCAGCGCCACCAAGCCGTCCGGCGATATGAATTTTCACACCCTGAATCCCGGCTTTCATCGCGTTGTTTACGGCCATTTTCAACGTCCGTCGAAACGATCCTCGCGAACGCAATTGTCGCGCAATATTCAACGCCACTACCTGAGCGTGCGTTTCCGGGCGCTTGATTTCCTTAATCTTAATCTGGATCTTGCGCCCCGCAGCTTTCTGCAGACGATTACCGATCTTCTCGATGTTCGACCCTTTGGTTCCGATAATCACGCCCGGGCGTGAAGTATGTATAACCAGGGTGATACGTTGCGGATGACGGATGATCTCGACCTCTGCAATATCGGCAGTCCGCGCTTCCGGTGCGCTGTGCAGCAATTTGCGGAGGTACAAGTCCTCATGGAGCGTATCTGCGTATTCACGCGGATCAACATACCATTTCGACCGCCACGTCTTGTTAATTCCCAGGCGCAGCCCGTACGGATTTACCTTTTGTCCCACACTACTCTCCCGTTTGGTCAAGCCGGTCGACAACCGCCGTGATATGACTCATCCGCTTCAAAAGCAGGTCAGCACGACCACGACCGCGTACCCAGAGCCGCTTCATTCGAGGCCCTTCATTCACATACAACTCAGTAACGTAGAGCATCTCTTCGTCCAGATTCCGATTATTGCTTAACGCGTTCGCGGCGGCCGACTGGATGACTTTTCGCACCAGCCGCGCGCCCTTTTGCGGCATATTCCCAAGAATCGCAACCGCTTCCGTATACGGCCGACGTCGGACAACATCCGCGACACGGCGCGCCTTGAACGGAGAAATCCGGACAAATTTCGCTTCAGCCCTGTATCCCATCGTTGAATCCTTTACCGTTTCCCGGCTTTCCGGTCGGACCCGGCATGACCTCGAAAGAGACGTGTCGGTGAGAACTCGCCAAGCTTGTGGCCGACAAGGTTCTCTGTCACATACACCGGCACCCAGGCTTTCCCGTTGTACACGGAGATCGTCATACCAACCATCTCCGGAATAATCGTCGAAGTCCGGGAATAGGTCTTAATCATATTCTTTTCGCCCGACTTGTTCATCGCCAATACGCGCGAATACAAGCTCTTTTCGATAAACGGGCCTTTTTTTATAGAACGCGACACGACCGTCTCCTATTTCCGCTTTTTCACGATAAACTTACCGGAAGATTTTCGCTTCTTCCGCGTCTTGTACCCTTTCGTCGGCGTACCCCATGGAGAAACCGGGTGGCGTCCACCACTGGTTCGTCCTTCACCACCGCCATGGGGATGGTCAACGGGGTTCATTACCACGCCACGCACTTTCGGGCGACGCCCAAGCCAGCGCGACCGACCCGCTTTGCCGAGACTCACGTTCATGTGATCCTCGTTTCCGACGATCCCGACGGTAGCGCGACATTTGCGGAAGATCATTCGCATCTCCCCGGAGGGAAGCCGGACCGTCACGTAATCGCCTTCGTTGGCCGCGATCGTCGCTGAAGCGCCGGCAGCTCTTGCAAGCTGACCACCCTTCCCGTACTGCAGCTCGATATTGTGAACCACTGTACCGACGGGAATATTGCCAAGAGGAATCGCATTTCCGACCCGGGGCTCCGCCCGCTCTCCACTTTCAACGACCATTCCGACCGTCAAACCTCGCGGCGCGATAATATAGCGTTTTTCACCATCTGCATAATGCAGCAACGCAATATTTGCACTGCGATTCGGGTCGTATTCAATCGCATTGACGGTGGCAGTCACCCCTGTCTTATCGCGTCGAAAATCGATTTCCCGGTAGAGCCGCTTGTTCCGGCCACCTTTACGACGAACACTGATACGCCCTTTTGTGTCCCGACCAGCTTTGTATCCCGCGCCCTTTGTGAGAGCCTTCTCAGGATCTTTATCTGTAAGCTGGTCGTTAACCAGTGTCGTCTTGAACCGCAAGCCGGGCGTAATCGGC
>JAQIBO010000411.1 GCA_027859055.1 Spirochaeta sp. | reverse complement strand
CCGTTTTGACGCCGGCGCCGAGGAAGGTGCCCTGGGGGCAGTCGAGGATGGTGTGGAGGTTGCAGCTCTGGAGCAGCTCCTGCCGAAGGGCGCGGGAGGCGTTGTCGCCGTTGGAGAGGAAGGTGTTTTTGATCACCACCGCTGCGCGGCCTCCGGCGCGGAGCATCTAGATGAAGTGTTGCAGGAAGAGAAAGGCGGTTTCCCCGGTCTTGATGGGGAAATTCTGCTGGATCTCCTTGCGTTCCTTGCCGCCGAAGGGGGGATTAGCCAGGATGGTGTCGAAGCGGTCCTTCTCCTGGATGTCCGCGAGGTTCTCCGCCAGGGTGTTGGTGTGGAGGATGTTGGGGGCGTCGATCCCGTGGAGGATCATGTTCATGAGGCCGATCACGTAGGCGAGGGACTTTTTCTCCTTCCCGACGAAGGTGCGCTTCTGGAGCGTCTCCAGATCACCGGCGGAGAGGTCGCCCGAGCGGAGGTGGTCGTGGGCCTCGCAGAGAAACCCGGCGGAACCGCAGGCGCCGTCGTAGATCGTCTCACCTATCTGTGGGTCGGCTACCTGCACCATCGCGCGGATCAGGGGGCGCGGGGTGTATTACTCGCCACCGTTGCGCCCGGCGTTGCCCATGTTGCGGATCTTGACCTCGTAGAGGTCCGAGAGTTCGTGTTTTTCCTTCTGCGAGCGGAAGCGGAGTTGGTCTACGTACTCCAGGGCGTCCCGGAGGGTGTAGCCGCTTTGGAAACGGGAGCCGATCTCGCTGAAGATCTCGCCGATCTTGTATTCGATCGTGTCCGGTGAGGGCATTGTTGTGGTCAAACTCGCCGTCGGACGTTTTGGGAGCGGCCCAGACGGACCAGCGGTGCGCCTCGTCGATGACGTACTGGTACGGTTTGCCAACGAGTTCCGCCTCCATCTCCCGGGTACGTTCCAGATCATCCAGGTACTTGAGGAAGGCATCCACGAGGTCTGTTCGGTATAATCGAGCTCGGTGGTGCAGCCCGCCTCCTGCCGGAGAGTGTTGTCGATGTTCTTGAAGACCTGCTGGAAGTCAGGTGTTGATCCGTTGCGCTGTACTGCCACGTTTTCCCCGTTTCTGACCGAGATTGTCAAATCTTAGCGTGGATCCGATGAATCGGAAAGAGCCGTGGCTCGTCGCGACCTCCGATTACGATACCGCTCTTGATTCCCACGAAGGGTGCAAATATGTTCTATTCATGGGATCAACGACGGTTCACATACCCGACGAAATACTCGGGCGGATTGACGAGATCGCGCGGCGACGCGGGACGAGTCGCAACCGGGTCGTTCTCGCTTCACGTGAGGCCGAGATCACCCGGGATTCCGGCGTGTGGCCGGGTGCGTTCTTTAACCCGCCAACCGATGAGGAGCTGCGTATTCTGGACGAGGCCACCCGCGAAATTGAGGATGTCACTGCCAATCTCGCGCATTTTTCACGGATAGCAGCCCTGACGTCACGGCATTGGCGAGGCGAAAGCGCATGAGCAGTTTCGCGTACCAGCCGCCCTATACGATCACGTCGGAGATTCTCAACCAGGTTGCCGAGATCAGCGAAGTGGTTGGAAGACTGACGGCACTCACCAACGAATCGCGAACGCTCCACCTGCGTCGCGCCCATCGGATTCGCACCATTCACGGATCCCTGGCGATCGAGGGCAACACCCTGAGCGAAGAGCAGATCACCGCCATTCTCGACGGCAAGCGGGTGATCGCTCCACCCCGGGATGTCCAGGAGGTCAAGAACGCCCTCGCCGCCTACGATCGTTTCGAAACCTGGAATCCTGACTTGGAGGAGAACCTCCTGGAGGCGCACCGTATTCTGATGTCGGGACTAATAGACGAGGCGGGCTGCTATCGCAGTGGTGGTGTAGGAGTGATGGCCGGACGGGAGGTTATTCATCTGGCACCTCCCGCCGGCAGAGTCCCCCACCTCATGAGAGATCTCTTCGGGTGGATCACGGCGACCGACTCCCATCCGCTGATCGCCGGCTCGGTCTTTCACTACCAGTTCGAATTTATTCACCCCTTCGTCGACGGGAACGGCCGCATGGGAC
>JAQIBO010000393.1 GCA_027859055.1 Spirochaeta sp. | reverse complement strand
GTCCGGCGGGGTGGATTCCGCGGTGGCACTGCACACGTTGCGGCGGCAGGGCGGGCACCGGCTCCGGGCGTACTATCTCAAAATCTGGCTGGAAGATGACCTCGCGTTTCTCGGCAATTGCCCCTGGGAGGAGGATCTCGCCTACGCCCGCGCGGTGTGTGCCGCCGCGGACGTCCCGTTGGAGGTTGTCCCCCTGCAGCGTGAGTACTACGACCGCGTTGTGTCCTATACCCTTGCCGAACTTCGCAACGGCTTCACCCCCTCTCCCGATATCTTCTGCAACCAGCGCATCAAATTCGGCGCGTTTTTTGACGCTATCGGGGAACGTGCCGACCGGATTGCAACGGGGCATTATGCGGGAATCGAACGCGACGCGTTGAGGGAGGCGCCGGACCGTTCCGAGCGGTTCGGCGGCCACCGGACCGCCCGGCTTCTCATGGCGCCGGACACCGTCAAGGATCAGACCTACTTCCTCTCCCATCTCTCCCAGGAGCAGCTGCAGCGGGCGGAGTTCCCCCTTGGAACGATGACCAAGGCGGAGGTGCGCGCCCGCGCGGCGGAACTGGACCTTTCCAACAAAGACCGCCCGGACAGTCAGGGCATCTGTTTTCTCGGGCGCATCAAGTACCCCGACTTTGTCCGCCACTACCTCGGCAGCGCCGACGGTCCCATCCTTGAGGCGGAGAGCGGCCGGGAACTTGGGCGTCACACCGGGGCGTGGTTTTACACGATCGGCCAGCGCCAGGGGCTTGGTCTGGGTAACGGGCCGTGGTACGTCACCGGCCGGGACATCGGGAACAACACCATCACCGTGGCTCACGGCACCGCCGTCGCCGAGCGCGCCCGCCGCCACTTCACCATCGGCGAACTCTCCTGGATCACCGGGCCGCCGGAACAATCGCGCCTGAAGCTCAAGGTGCGCCACGGCCCGGCGCTTATCGGGTGCACCGTCTCCAACCCCGCCGGCGGCGATCTCGCCGCGGCGGAGCGCCTTGATATCACGATGGATGAGGCCGATCGCGGCATCGCCCCGGGACAGTTTGCGGTCCTCTACGACCCGCCGTACTGCCTTGGGGCGGGAAAAATCCTGCCGGAGGGTGTCTTATGACCGGTGGGCCGGACACCGGCGGGTACACCGAACGCGGCACGCCCCGGGTGAGTATCGCCCCCATGATGGACTGGACCGACCGCCACTACCGCTACTTTATCCGCCATCTGACGCGCCGGACGCTCCTGTACACCGAGATGGTCACCACCGGCGCGATCATCCACGGCGACCGCGACCGATTTCTCGCGTTTGACCCGCTTGAGCATCCCGTGGCGCTGCAAATCGGGGGAGATACCGCAGACGATGTCGCCCGCTCCGTAGAGATCGCGGAGGAGTACGGCTACGACGAGTACAATCTCAACGTCGGCTGTCCCAGTGACAAGGTGCAAGAGGGCAACTTTGGCGCCTGTCTCATGGCAACGCCCGACCGGGTGGCAGAGATCACCGCGGCGATGCGGGAGGTGACGGACAGGCCGGTGAGCGTCAAACAGCGTATCGGCATCGACGGACGGGAGAGCTACGAGGAAATGCTGGAGTTTGTCGATACCGTTGCAGCCTCGGGGGTAGAGCGCTTCACCGTCCACGCGCGGATCGCAATTCTGGCCGGGCTTTCACCAAAGCAGAACCGCACCATTCCCCCGATTCGCTATGAGGACGTGTACCGCCTCAAACGGGAGCGGCCACAGCTTGAAATCGGTATTAACGGTCAGATTCGGACCGTTGACGACGTACGGAGCCACCTGGCCCACGTGGATACCGTGATGGTCGGCCGCGCCGCCTACGAGCAGCCGTGGCTCTTTGCAACGGTTGACGAGGAGCTCTTCGGTGACGAGCCCGCCGCTACCACCCGGGAACAGGTGGTGGAGGCGCTCTTCCCGTATATGGACTACCTTGACCGGACGGGGCAGCCGCCGCGACGCATGATTAACCACCTGCTGGGTCTGTTTGCCGGGCGCCCGGGTGCGCGGCGATGGAAACAGGCGCTCAGCGGACGGTTGCCGGCCGCGCCGGGGCGCGAGATCCTGCGCACCGCCCGGGACGCCGTACCGGAAGAGATCCGGCAGGAATCGTAGCCGGGAGCCGCGTTGTTACCGATGATACCCGCCGTCGGCGGCTTCCCGACCGGCAAAAGGCGGATACCGCTGTTCATCAAGGGGGTAGTCCCAACAGCCGCGGCGGGTGATGTGGCTGCCGCCGAATCCCTCCTTGAAACGTAACAGTCCGTGCATCGGGTGGCCGGCGCGCCGGTCCGGTGGTACGCCGAACATGTCGTAGCTCTCGGCGCCAAGGTGCCGGGCGGTCTGCATCGCCTTCCACTGCAGGAGGTAGGTGGGCATCGCGTTGCGCCGGATTGCGGTAGACGCCCCGTAGAGGTAGATCGCGTAGGGGCCGCTGACCGCCAGAACCATTCCCGCCAGCGGTTGTCCATCCTGTTCCGCCAGTATCAGCCGGATGTTGTGGCGCCTGCGCGGCTCTCCCGGAAGTACCGCGGCAACGCGGGACTGGTACGCCGCCTCAAAAAACTGCTCAAAGTGCTCGTAGTCATGGACCGTTTTGCCGTGGCGCGCCATCGTCTCGCGGTACATCTGAAACCACTCATCAAGGCGGCGGGGAGACGTCGGGTACACCCGCACGCCCCGCCGGTGGGCAAGGTTGATGTTGTAGCGCGTTTTCGGCTTCATCTGCGCCAGAAGTGTATCGTCGTCCCGGGCAAGATTCACCACCTGCGTATCAACCGGGCGTATGTCGGTGGGGGCTTTGCGCAGCCGGTGAAACCGGGTGCCAAAGTTCATCTCCAGTTCCCGGGTTGTCACCGCCGGAGGGCCGTCCATGCGGTCTTCCCACGGACTCGGCCACGGCAAATCGTAGCGAATGAAGAGGCATGAGGCGGGCAGGTGAGGGCGCAGCGCCTCGGACAGGTGCTCCAGATAGGTGCCGTTCCGGTTTTCCGCCGCCGTTTGCGGTCCCCACGGCACCGAGGCGTAGGTTGTGTCGGTACCCGCGTGGCGCAGCAGGACGAGGAGCGAGCCGGCGTCGGTGGTCTCAAACGCGCGGGGAAGCGTGACGGGGCCGCGTTTGGCCAGTCCCCAGATGCGGCTTTGCAGCAGGTTGTCACGCGTTTTGATCCTGTTCAGGGGAATCGGGGCGATCTCGGGCATACCTTGACAGTATCGCCTGAGCGGTCCGCCGGGTTCAAGGTTGCGCGTCAGGAAACCCGGCAGCGCGCGGTGATCTCCCGGGCGGTCGTGGCCGCTTCTGACTGCGGATGCGCCTCCGCCCCGTCCAGGGCGTCGTAAAACATATCCCACGCAGCGCGCTGGCGGCGGTACTCCGTGGCGACGTAGTCGTCCCGTTCCTGTTCAAACAGCGGAACCAGTTTGCGTTCCGCCAGCGACAGAATCGCCTGTACCGTTTCGTCCGCGGCGGGGTCTGCGGCGAGCAGGCCCGCACAGTACAGCGCAAGGCGCAGAAAGATAATCGTGTAGGGGATCTCGGAGACAAAACACCCGGTAAACGGGTCGATCTGCCGTTTGGTGCGCGCCATGCCCCAGGGAAGGGAAGCGGCGTAGCGCGTGTATATCCACGTCCGCGCCAGGTCGCCGATAAATCGGCCGTGGGCGGCCGCCTTGATCGCCTCTCCGGCAAACGCCTCCTTGTCATGGCGCATGATCAACCCCGGCTTATGGACGTAGCGCAGCACTCGTTCCGCGTCGTCGTAGAGTACGGACAGGATGTACGCCTGATCTTCCGCGCGGCCCACAAAGGTCGGCGTGAACGGGCGATGCCGGCGGAGGTGGCTGACAAGGATTCCGTTGGTGCCGCCGGTGACGTGGTAGCGCTGAATGCAATGGGTCCGCCCGTCAATATCGCGTTCCACCGAGGCCGCCGCACCGTGGATATCCAGCTGTTCGGCGTAGCGGGTCATCATCTCCGCCTCGGTACTGAGCGCCATTGGAATGCGGTTGAAAAACACCGCAGCCTCTCCCGGGGGAATCGTATCGGGCGGCGGTACGTCGGGCGTAAACAGACCGCGACCGATGTCTTTTTCGTTGACCAGAGATCCGGCGATCATCCCGAGTTCCACCGGCGTACCGTCGCGGTCACGCCCTTCGGCGCCCCACAGGGGTGTGGAAAAGTGTTGCATCGCCGACGCGCCACTCTCCTGAAGCAGCTCATCCTGAGGAAAGACCTGGTCCAGGTCAATCTTGAACGTGCCGCGAACGGTCCGGTCCACAAACACGTGCCAGAACGCGGCGATCGCCTTCAGAAATGAGTAGTGGCGCCCGTATTCCCCGTCTACACCGAATACGCGTTGGACCTCTGCGACGCCGCCGTTCGGGAGCCACGGCGCAAGGACCGTCTCGACGATCTGGCGACAGTCGGGTTCGGTGAAAAGGTATATGGTGAGGTGCTCAAACGGACCGCCGCGGGAAAACTCCTCCTGGAGGTACTCCCGCGCCACCGTGTGGAGGCCGTCATGCGTGACCGACAGGCTGAGAACAACCGTCGCCTGCGCGTCGGCTGCGACGGTGCCACGTTCCTTTTCCCACGCCAGCGCCGTATCGAGACCGCGCATCCCGTAAATCGCCTCGTTGTTGGCGGTCTCCACACCGATGTGAATCGGGTGATCGTAGTAGTAGAGCTGAACCTCGTCCATGGTGGCGCGGATGCGCTGTTTCAGATCCTCTCCATGATCAAGCGCGTCCAGGGTGTCCGTGTCGGTGGGAACGGTCACCAGTATGTTGGAGGTAAACAGCAGTTCCCGGGCGGGGTCGGAGAGCGGCTCCGGATTGAGGCGTTCGATCTCCACGACGCGCCGGGCCCGGAGGTCGGCGATATTGCGGTCCCATTCCTCGACCAGTCCGGTCCCCTCCGGAAAAAAGACGCTCCACAGCGTTTCTCTGAGCTTTGGTTGCCAGGTAACCGGTTCAGTCGCGTTGATTATCGCCGCGGCGGAATCAACGGTCGCGGCAAAGCGCGCGTCTCCGCGATAGCGGCGGTCAAGTTCATGCCGAATACGGTGTACCGCGCCGCCAAGAACGGAGCCGGTCTCGTCGCCCTCATCGCCGTCGCCGCTCCCCGCAATTTCCGCGGTCCCGGCAAGGGCGGAGGCAAACGCTTTCAGCGCGGTACCCGCCGGCGTATCCGGCAACGTGGAAAAATTGACACCGCCCAACGCATCGTCCCCGGAAGCCGGCATCATAAGAGCTTGAAACAGTGTGCGCATCGGATCGTTCACGGGCAACTCCTTTTCTACAGGTAATACCGGACAACGCCTGCAGCGTCAAGGAACAACCACCGCTTGTGTGAACGATGAGCGACGGGTGCAGACAAAAAAAGAGCGCCGCATAGCGACGCTCTCATGCGCGGGATTCACCCGCACGTACCGATCGGCGGCGGTTAGAGTGAACCGATGCCGACTTCGCCGGTGACGGTGGTGTCGTCGTCGATTGTGGCGGAGTCCTGCAGCGCTTCGCTTGCGAAGTACAGGTTGCCCTCGATCGATGCACCGCTGGTCAATTGAAAGCCCTCGGCTTCCACGTAAACATCGCCGGCGACCGTTCCCGCCTGAATCCGCGTGTTCTCATGGCGGACTACCAGTTCCGGAACCGTGAGCGTAAAGCGCGCGGTTACGTTGCGGTCCCCGTCCTGCGTGTACAGCGCCAGTTTCCGGCGGGGAGCATCTGCGCCCTCTTCCTCGTACACTTCGCCGTCGACAACGACCTGAGAATCGACGGTTACGTCGTCCTCAAAGATAACGATCCACGCGCCGTCGGGACCCAGTGCGGGCTGCACGTCTCCGGAACCTTCAATCACGACCTGGGTCGGGCGGCTCATCGCGTCCGCGCCCTCTTCGCCCTGTCCACCGGCGAATACAAAGCCGAGTCCTGCTACAAGCAGAACCAGTATCATAAGATGTTTCATAGAAATCTCCTTTTGGTGGCTCCCCACCTGATTCTTATGCATATCGTTGTACCACATGCAGCAGGTTTTGTGAACCGTTTGTAAAAAGATTTCACAATAAAAAAGAAATCGTCACATATAAATTGCAATATATCCCAAAAAGAATACGTAAAACGGGGCGCCGGGACGCTCTTTCGACGCCCTGCTGGTATTTCCTGAGTGTTTTTATAATAATATACATGTTACTGGAGACAAGATCTCAGAGGGGGCGTGGGATGCGAAACAATCGAACCGGTACAGTTTCAGTGGTACGCGGATTGCGTACCGTTGTTGCGATCGTTGCAGTTGTCGCCCTTGCGGGGTGCGATATCGGGAACGGGTCCGGAGCTCAGGCTGACGGCACTGTAACCGTTGAGGTGCGGAACGTTCCCCTTTCCCCGTCAGGATATATTCTGACCGCGGCGGCGTATCCGTCGGGCGCGCCGGGTCCTCCCAGTATCGACGAAATCCACGCCCTGAGCGTGTTCACCGGCGTTGATAATACCCTCTCGGTGACGCTGGAGGTGTATGACGTCGACCTGGGTGGACCAACCGGAGAACTGTGGGTCGGTGAATCCGGCTGGGGTAGGTACGATTTGTACGTCGTGATAGAGGAAGCCGACGGAGCCCAGGATCAGCTGTTCAACGCCGCCGGGGATCGGGCAAACGACCATCCCGGGCGGGTGCTGATCGACGGCGACCAGACGGTCGTATTTGATTACGTGGCAGACCTGCAGGAGTTCCAGCCGTAACCGTCGTGTCGCCGCCGCGGCGTCAGTCCTGCACGCCCGGGAGGCCGGCCAGCGCCATGGCGATCTCGCTTTCCGGGTATTCGTAGGCGTGGAGCTTGCCCGCCATGAAATCCAGGTAGCTCTGCATGTCGAAGTGGCCGTGGCCGCACAGATTGAAGAGGATCGTCTTTTCGGTGCCCTCTTCTTTGGCACGGAGCGCTTCGGTGATCGCGCCGACAACGGCGTGGTTGGCCTCCGGAGCGGGAATTATACCCTCCGCCTTGGCAAACTGGATACCCGCGGTGAACGTCTCCATCTGGTTGTAATTGGTCGCCTCGATCACGTTGATGTTGTGCAGGTGACTCACCAGGGGTGACATGCCGTGGTAGCGCAGGCCGCCGGCGTGAATTGACGGGGGGATAAAGGTGCTGCCGAGGGTGTGCATCTTGAGCAGCGGGGTGAGGTGAGCGGTATCGCCGTAGTCATAGGCGAATGAACCCTTTGTGATGCTGGGACAGGCAGCCGGTTCCACCGCGACCACGCGGACATCCCGTTCTCCCCGCAGTTTGCGGCCGATAAAGGGAAAGGCGATGCCGGCAAAGTTGCTGCCGCCACCGGTGGCGCCGACGATAACGTCGGGGTAATCCCCGGTCATCTCCATCTGTTCAAGCGCTTCCAGTCCGATTACCGACTGGTGCACCATCACGTGGTTGAGGACGCTGCCGAGGGCGTAATGCGCGCCGGGATCTTTAACGGCCATTTCCACCGCCTCGGAGATCGCGATACCGAGGCTGCCCGGTGAGTCCGGGGCGTCCGCGAGGATCGCTTTGCCCGCGTCGGTCCGGTCGCTGGGGCTGGGAATGACCGAGGCGCCAAACGTTTCCATCATACCCCGGCGGTACGGTTTGAGGTCGTAGCTGGCGCGCACCATGTACACCTCCACCTCAACGCCGAACATGCTTCCCGCCATAGCCAGGGAGCTGCCCCACTGGCCGGCGCCGGTCTCGGTGGTGAGGCGCTTAATCCCCTCCTGTTTGTTGTAAAACACCTGTGGGACCGCGGTATTGGGCTTGTGTGAGCCGGTGGGGCTGACGCCCTCGTACTTGTAGTAGATCTTTGCCGGTGTATCCAGCGCTTTTTCCAACTGACGGGCCCGGTACAGGGGGGTGGGACGCCACTGGCGGTACGCCTCGCGGACTTCCTCGGGGATTTCAATCTGCTGGTCCCGACTGACCTCCTGCATGATCAGCGCCATCGGGAAGAGGGGGGCCAGGTCGTCCGGGCCAAGGGGCTGGTGCGTGCCGGGATGGCGCGCCGGCGCGGCGCCCTCTTTGAGATCGGCCTGGATGTTGTACCACGCCGTGGGGATTCGGTCCTCCGGAAGCAGGAACTTCACTGTGCTCATCGTCTCTCCTCCTGTAGTGCATGAATATTCCATATGAATGTAACATTATGCGGTGGATGGTTCCAACCACTTGCCGTCGCCGCGGCGGGAGTGCATCTTTGGGGAATGAAACGAGGAAGAAATCGGAACCGGCGCACGCTGATGGCGCCGATGGGTGTGGTGATGCTCGCTGTGGTGTGGAGCCTCTTTGGGGCACCGGTGGCGGCGCAGGAGCTCGCGGTGGAGCCGCGCAACACCGCCTCTCTTGAGGCGTTGATTGCCACGGCGGAAAGCGGGGAGGGCTACGTGCTTATCGACGTCCGCACCCCACAGGAGTACGCCGGCGGGCATATCCCCACGGCGGTCAATATCGACTACCGGGAAATCGAGGATGCCCTGTCGGAGATGGACCGGGATCAGCCGGTTGTGTTGTACTGCCGTACTGGGAATCGCAGCAGCCGCGCCGACCGGACGCTCCAACAGATGGGGTTCACCAACGTGGTCGATTTTGGTGGGATCATCCACTGGGACGGCCGCGTCACAACCGGATCCGAGTAGGGCGTCGGCGCTTCCCGCGGTTCGCCGCGCAGAACGCGGGAGCTTCGATTTTACGTTTGAGGAGTCAGCGGGAGCGTGACGGTGATGCGCGCTCCCGGGACGTTTTCCAGGACGAGCGTGCCGTTATGTTGGGACACAAGCGATTCCACGACGGTGAGACCGAAGCCGTACCGGGTGCGGTTCAGGACCTCCGCCGGGAAGCCGGGGCCGGAATCGGAGACTGCGAGCACGACAGCGGGCGGCGTCTCCTGGTGGTCCAGATTGACGGCGATAGAAGCCGGCGTATCGGACTGAGACGACGACACGGCGTATTTGGCGCTGTTGGTGATCAGCTCGTTGTAGATGATTCCGATGGAGACGGAGAGGCGAACGGGCACGGTGATCTCTGCGAGGGTGCGCGTCACCGTTACATATTCCGGGAGCGTGGCGTGACTCAGATTGTCCGTGACCGTCTCGATTAACGGCTGCAGGGAGACGGCGGTGGTGGTGTCCCGGGCGGTGAGGGTGTCGTAAATGCCGGTGAGTACCCGGACGCGGTCGCCTGCTTCTGAGAGCGCCTGCTGTGCTGCGGTTTGCGTCGTCTGGGATGCCTGCAGGGACAGAAGGGAGTAGACGAAGTTCAGGTCGTTCTTGACGCGGTGATGCACCTCCCGCAGCAGGAGTTCGCGCTCTTCGAGGAGGCGGTGGATGCGATCTTCCGCGTCTTTCTGCGCGGTGATGTCGCGGCCGGTGGATTGAAAACCGAGGTATTCTCCGTCGGGGCCGATCACGGGGGTGCTGTTCCATTCATAGGTGCGCCACCCGTCGACGGTGCGGATGCGGTTTACCAGACCGGAGATTGGAATGCGCTGTTTTCGCATCTGGTCTGCGGCGTTTCTTGTGGCGTCACGGTCTTCCGGTTCAACGTAATCGAGGTAGTCAAGGGTGGCGGGGTCTGTCCGGGGTACACCCCATACCGCGTAGGCGCGGTCGTTGAGGTAGACCCAGTGTCCCTCGGCGTCGTGGCGGGCGATGATGTCTCCGGTGAGGTTGGCAACCGACTGGTACAGGTCCCGCGCCTGTTTGACCGCCGCCCGGTCTGCGGCGCGGGCGAACGCCAGACGGATTACTTCAAGCAGGACCGTCTCGCCGCTGCTTTTGAGGACGTAGCCGTAACGGGGGATCGCCTGGATCTGTTCGATCGTTCTGGTGTCGCTGAAGCTGGTCAGAAAGACGACCGGAATATCCCGAACGGCAAGAATCTTTCGGGCTGTGGCGATACCGGAGATTCCATTGCCTAGGTAGAAATCCATCAGGATTAGGTCGACCGGCCGGGTGGTGGCGATTTCAGTGGCCGCCTCTCCGGTGGCGGCGATGGTGACGTTGTACCCGGCGCGTTGCAGCACCTGTTGTTCCGCCATCGCGATGAGCGCTTCGTCTTCAACGAGGAGAATATGAATTCCCGTGCGATCGTCTGCCATGTACCCGTTTGCCTTTCTGCGGCCACGGTACCACAGGTTTGAGGTGTGGGTCACGCTTCGTCTTGACCGTGATCATACAAGGTATTACGGTTTCACGATGTCTCACAAAGACGAGGTGATTACATTCAAGGTAGATGGTGCCCTGGCGGAGGAATTACGGCAGATACCCAACCGCTCAGAGTTTATCCGGCAGGCGGTGCTGCAGGCGCTGCAGTTTGAGTGTCCGCTGTGCCACGGGTCGGGGACGCTGACGGCGAACCAGATGAAACACTGGGAGTCGTTTACCGAACACCACCGCGTGGAGACGTGCGACGTGTGCGGGGAGAGCTTTCTTGCGTGTGATGAGCATGAGCCTCACGCCGGCGACCACTCCGGCCGGCACGGCGCACCGCCGCGGTGACCCAGGCGATCAGGAAAAAGACGGTCAGCGTGAGGACGATCGCGGAACCGGAGGCCACGTTCCAGTAGTAGGACATGTAAAACCCGATAACCGTTGCACCGGTGGAGAAGATCACCGACCAGACCATGATCCGGGAGATGCGGCGCGAGATCATCGACGCCGCCGCGCCGGGGGTTACCAGGAGCGCGAGAACCAGCACAACCCCCACCGTCTGGATTGCGACAACCGTGGTGAGGGCCAGGAGCATCAGAAGCCCGTAGCGCAGAAGGTCCGGTGACAGACCGATCGCCACCGCGTGGGACGGGTCGAAGGAGGTCACCAGAAGCTCCTTGAACGCCACGGCAACGCCGAGGATTACGATTGCGACGACGATCACCATCGCGATAAGGTCCGATGTGCCGACCCCCAGAATATTGCCGAACAGGATGTGTCCAAGGTCCTGATAGCTCACCATCCGGCTCAACAGAAAGATTCCCAGCGCAAAAAACCCGGCGAAAATGACGCCGATCGCGGTGTCTTCTTTCAGGTGTCCACCGCGGGAAAAGAGGCCGATGCCGGCGACGGCCAGGACCGCCGCGCCGAGGGCGCCGAAGAAGAGGCTGATGCCGAGGGCGTAGGCCACCACGATGCCCGGTAGAATTGCATGGGCGAGGGCGTCGCCGACAAACGCCATGCCGCGCCAGACCACAAACGCGCTGAGGGTGGCGCACGCCAGCGCCGCCAGGAGACCGGCGATCAGTCCCCGCACCACAAAGCTGAAGGTCAGCGGTTCCAGGAGCCAGTCAAGCATGGGGTTTCTCTCCCTCGGTCCCGTGGTAATGTTGGTGAAACTCAAACCCGTAGGCGCGGGCGATCGTCTCGGGGGTGAGTACCTCTTTGACCGGTCCATCGGCGATGACGCGGTGGTCGAGAAAGACCGCCCGGTTGAAGTGGACCGACAGGATACCGAGGTCGTGGGTGCTGACGATCGCCGCTTTGCCGGCGGCGGTGATCTTCTCCAGGGTGTGGAAGATGAGCTCCTGCGTGGAGATATCCACGTGGTTGAGCGGCTCGTCCAGCAGCATCAGATCCGCGTCGTGGGCGAGGGTGCGGGCGAGCATGACGCGCTGCTGCTGTCCGCCGGAGAGTTCGCCGACCTGGCGTTCGGCCAGATTGGAGATCTCCATCATACCCATCGCCGCGTCAACGCGGTCCACGTCTTCACTGTTCGGCCGTTTGAACCACCCCAGATGGACGTACCGCCCCATTGTGACCACCTGCCGTACCGTGACTGGAAAGCGCCAGTCTACGGAGGTTCGTTGCGGTACAATCGAGACGCGGTGCAGACACGTGTGGGCGGGGTTTCCGTACACGACGATTTCGCCGCGGTTGTGCTGCTCCAGGCCGAGGACCAGTTTCAGAAGGGTGGACTTGCCGGCCCCGTTTGGTCCGACCAGGGCGATCCGGTCGCCGGGACGGACGGTGAGGTCCACGTTGTCCAGGACGTCAACGCCCATGCCGGGATAGGAAAACGAGAGATTGCGAACTTCCAGCGCCGCCGTATCCGGGACCGCCGGAATGTGGCACGTGCCGCCGTACTGCAGTTTACGTAATATCAATAGCCAAGGCCTTCCATGATCTGCCGGGTATTGTACTCGATAAAGGTGACATACGTATCCCCCGGTTCCCCTGCCGGCGCAAGTGAACCGGTCAACAGCTCGCGGATCTCCACGTCCCGTCCGACCTCCGTAGCAACCGCGTCCACCAGGTCCCGCAGCCCTTGGCTGGCGGTGCCGCCGATGAAGATTGCCGGCACCTCCTCCTCGTGGATCAGTTCCACGAGGCGTGAGATCGCCTGGGCCGACGGTTCCGCCTGGTCGGTGGTTGCCGGGATAACCGAGCCGAGGACGTGAAAGCCGTAGGCGTCGGCGAAGTACCCCATGGCGGCGTGATCAACCACGAGGGTGCGTTTGTCCGCCGGGATCGCCTCCACCTGCCGGCGGATTTCCGCGTCCAGCGCCTCCAGCTGTGCCCGGTAGTGCGCCGCGCCACGTCGGTAGGTGTCCGCCCGGTCCGGGTCTGCCGCGCTCAGGACCTGCTCGATGTTATCGGTCCATACCAGCGCGCTGGTCGGTGCAAACCAGACGTGGGGGTCGGCCGCGCCGTGGCCGTCGTCTTCGTGATCATCCGTCGGGTCCGGCGGAGTCACCCCCACCGAGACCGGCACAATCGGCGCGCGAGCGGTGTTTTCCACGATGGACAGGAGATTCTCCTCCAGGTCAAAGCCGTTTACAAACACCAGATCTGCGGATTCGATCGCAACGAGCGCCTGCGGGGCCGGTTCATAGGAGTGGGGATTTTGTCCCATCGGGACCAGGACGGTGAGATCGATCGCGTCTCCGGCTATGTTGGAGAGGACATCGCCGATCATGTTGGTTGTGACAACCACTTTCAGCGGCCGGCCGCCCGGGAGATCTACCGGTTCAATGCGGGGTATCGCGTCGTCGGCGTGATCGGTCTCGCTTTGGCCGCCGGCAAAGAGGGCAAACCCGGGGAGAAGCAGCAGCAATACGCTGATTGTTACCAGCGAGCGCCACGACGACGCGCTATTGGAACGAAACGCAGACATAGGTAGACACCTCCTGAGCGATGAAAAGAAGGTAATACAAAGTAACACCATCGTCAAGAGATGGTGCCGGCGGATCAAGATTGAACTTCGTTCCGCGGAGCGGGTACCATCCGAGCTGTTCGTTCCCCGCCTCGCAGGGCGGGCACGGCATCACTCTTCTTCCAGGAGGCGCTTTGCCTCCGTCGAATAATCCGTAAACCCGCGTTCTTCAAAGTGCGGGTCAAAGACAAAGGCTGTGGTACACCCATTACGGCGCATGATCTCGAAACTCACGCAGTCGGTCAGACTCAGTTTGCGCCGCCCCGCCGCGAGCATCGCGTGTAGCCCCTGGGCGTGGATCGTCTCCGACACCCATTGAACCGTGAGAACCGGGAGTACCTCGACCGTCAGATCCCGCACCGCTTCCATGCCCAGCCGACTGCGGAGGAGCGCCGTCAGCTCGAGCACAACATAGTTGTGGGTTACCAAGCGGGCATCCGAATCCAACAACGACTGCCACCGTTGAGCCGCGGCGGTGTGGTTCCGATCGTCCCGATCAAAGACCGCATATAGCGCGGAGGTATCGATAAACACCATCATGGGCCAAACGCATCCGCCAACGCATCATCGTGTCGATCCGACACATCATCCTGACCGGACGCATACCGTCCCGCCACCTCGGCCGCCTGTAACCGCGCGGCGTGAGCACCGTCGGTTGCCGCATGCTGCTCTATATAGTAGTCAACCGACCGCCGCACCACCTCCGCCACGGACACCCCCGCAGTCCCGGCAAGATCGCGAATCCGCGATAGCTGCTCCGGAGAGAACTGAATCTGCGCCCGAATCAATGAACTCCTCATACCATCATGATATCATGAGTGATGGCAAGTCAGCAACCGCGGCAAAACCGGAGGCAATGCATGGGCGGTACGTTGTTTATGCTTTCCTCCTTGAGTGTAGTGCCGGAACGCGGTACGTTCAACGGACGCCGAAATCAACGGACACCGATAATCGAATGCCAACGCCGTGCCATTTCAGGGGAGAACAGACGCATTGGAACAGAACAAACGGATAACGATGCTCGCCAACGGACCGATCGGGGCCACGCTCTTTAAGCTTTCGGCACCGGCGATTGCGGGGATGCTCGTTATTGCGATTTACAACGTCGTTGACACCTTTTTTGTCAGTCTGCTCCGCGATACCACCGCCGTTGCCGCAACGGGAATCGTCTTTCCGATTTTTCAGCTGATCGGTGCGGTGGGGCTTACCTTTGGCATGGGTGCCGCAAGCGTTATCAGTCGCCGCCTCGGCGAGCGCGATTACGATGGAGCCAACCAGGTAGCCGCCACGGCGTTGTACTCGGTTGTCGCGGTGGGGCTTCTATTTTCGCTTATCGGGGCGATCTTTGTCCGACCGATCCTCAGCGCGTTTGGTGCGACTCCCTCCATTCTCGAGACAGCCGCGCTGTACGGACGGGTAATTATCGGCGGTTCGGTGTTTCAGATGATCAACATGACCGCCAACAACATCCTGCGGTCGGAAGGCGCCTCCCTGTACAGCAGCATCGGGCAGATTATCGGTGCCGGCCTTAACATCATACTCGACCCGATCTTCATTTTCGTGCTGGATATGGGTATTACCGGCGCGGCCGTTGCCACGGTGGTGTCCCAGGCGGTCTCCGCGGGGTGGCTGGTTGCGTATTACGTCGCCGGTCGTGGATCGCTGAATCCCCTTTCCCTGAAGAACGTCCGGATCGCAAGACAGACCTATCGCGACATGATGAATCTCGGATTTCCCACGATGGTGCGCCAGGTCCTTGGAAGCATATCGTTCGGTATTCTGAACAACGCCGCCGCGCGATACGGGGATTCGGCGGTCGCCGCGATCAGTATCACCTTTCGGTTGTTTCTTCTCTTGCTGATGGCCCTGGTGGGACTTGCTCAGGGGCTGCAACCGCTGGCGGGGTACAACTACGGGGCGAGGCAATACGACCGGGTGCACCGTACGATTCGACTGGCGTTTACGATTACGATTATTACCGGGGCGGTCGCGGGTATTGCCGGCTTTGTGTTTGCCACTGCGATCATGCGAATATTTGTGCCGCAGGACCCGGAGGTGATCCGAATGGGGACGGAGGCGCTGCGCATTACCAGTTTTGCCCTCGTACCGGTGGGCCTGGTTGTCATGTTTGGCGGCGTGTTTCAGGCGCTTGGTGACGGCCGCTCGGCGTTGTTTCTCGCAGCGGGTCAACAGGGGGTGTTTTTGATCCCGCTGGTCCTGGTACTTCCGCACCTGATGGGGCTGACCGGCGTGTTTCTCGCTCAACCCGCCGGCTTCACGCTCGCGTTTGTTGTGGGAATGATCCTTCTGCGGCGAACGCTGTCTCGCTCGTTGACATAGACAACGTGGCTTCCGGTACGGACCGATTGACCGCAATCTTGCATTGTTGTATATTTAGCAAAATAACGATCTATGAAGGAGTGTCTCATGAAAACACCGATGGAACTGTTGAAAGATTTCGCGCCCGAGTTTGCGGCGAATCAAATGGACGAGAAAGCGCTCTTGTTCGAAAATGAGAGCTACCAGAGTGTGCCCAACAAGTACAAATTGCTGATCGGAATCGCCCGTACCCTGGACCACCTCTCTACGGAGACAGAATAACGATGGAAGAGCACGACGGTGGACACGACCACGACCACGACCACGACCAACCGCACGCGGTCGTCGCGGACCTGAGAATCGCCTTTGGCATCAACGTCCTGTTCACGATTATAGAACTTGTTGGCGGGGTGCTTACCAACAGCGTCGCGATCATATCCGACGCGGTACACGATCTCGGGGATTCCGTAACTCTGGGCATCGCCCTGTTACTGGAGCGGATCTCCGGTAAGCCGCGCACCGACCGACAGACGTTCGGGCGGCGCCGTTTCTCCGTTCTCGGTGCGCTTATCACCGGATTGGTTCTGATTACCGGTGCCGGGGCGGTCCTGTACCACACGATTCCACGGTTGTGGGCGCCCGAGGCTGTCGACACCGGCGGGATGATTATCCTGGCGATTCTCGGTGTGATCATGAACGGCATCGCGGTTATCCGGCTGTCACGGACGGAGTCGATGAACGCGCGGGCCGCCTTTCTGCATCTCCTCGAGGACGTCCTCGGGTGGATAGCCGTTCTCATCGGAGCCATTGCGATTCGAATCTGGGGGATTACGTGGTTGGACCCGCTTATGGCGGTTCTTATCAATATCTACGTGTTGGTGCGGGCCGTACCGCTCCTCGGGCGCGCCTTAAAGGTGTTGCTCCAGTTTACGCCGGACAACATCGCCGTCGCGGAGGTCGAAAATGTGCTTACCCGTGTTTCCGGCGTTCAAAGTGTGCACGATATCCATCTGTGGACCCTCGACGGTTCATACACACTCATGAGTTGCCACGTTGTCACCAACGGAGAGCGGACACTCACGGAGCTGGAAGCGCTGAAAGACGAGATACGGCACAAACTGCACGACGTCGGCGTGGAGCACGCGACGCTGGAATTGGAATCCGACGCGGCGGATTGTGACGAGTGCGGCCTGTAAGGATATCTTGTAAGGATATTCAGGCGAGTTGTTTTCCGCCCATGACCGCAGCGTACGCCTTTTGATCGTTGCGGTGTTTGGCGTGCAACACGCTTTCCAGTCCGGTCATGAAATCGGCGATACAACTGCAGGCGAGGGAGTAATACACCGTCGTACCCTCTTTTCGATCCTGGAGAATACCGGCGTTTTTCAGGATTGAGAGATGCCGGGAGACGGTGGAGGTATCAGCGCCGATTCGTTCAGTAAGGTCGCATACGCAGTGGGGTCCTTCGCGGTCGATCAGATCCACAATAAATATCCGAGTGGGGTGGGCAAGCGCCTTGAGTACCGCGGCGCGACTTTCTGCGCGTAATCGTTCATCTTCAGACATTGTCATAGTTGCATATATTGCCAAATAACAGGTATATTGTCAAGCGGTAATAATATAGAGGAGACAAAGTGTTCACCATTGTGTTTTACGCACTCGCCGCCGGGTTTCTACTGTTTTCGTTTTTCGCCGATAAAGGAAAAACAAAAAATGCGCTCGTGAAGGCTCTGCGTGCGTTCCGGAGTATTCTTCCGGAATTTATCGTTGTTATCGTGGTTGCCGGCCTCATATTGGCATTTCTCGACCCAGAGACGGTATCGCGGGTCATCGGGGAAGAGTCAGGGATCGTTGGCGTGCTTGCCGCGGCGCTTACCGGATCCGTCACGCTTATGCCGGGGTTTGTGGCGTTTCCCCTCGCCGCGTTGATCTACCGGCAGGGGGCGGGGCTCGTCCAGATCGCCGCGTTCGTTTCAGCCCTCATGAT
>JAQIBO010000322.1 GCA_027859055.1 Spirochaeta sp. | reverse complement strand
GTATATCGGGTACGCCTCGCTTTGAATCGGGAGACGCGCAACGCGGTGCGATTTGACTCTTCCTGGGGGGAATTGAACCCCCGGATCATCTCATTTACGTGCGGGGCGAGACCCGAGAGTCCGGCTATACCTTGAAACACGCTTCGCGCGATGCTTCCGCGCTATTTTCTGCTGGTACGGTCTGTATCCAGCAACACAGGCAGGTCTTTCCAACTCAGCAGGCGGGCGACCTTTCGTTGCATCGACTCATCGCCGGAATAGAGGAGATACGCCTGTTCCGGAGGCAGGTCACTCCAGGTGCGGTAACGTTCGAGGCTGCGGAATGAATCCCGGGAAACGGTACTCCCCGCTTTTATCTCAACGGCGCGCACGTCATCGGCTCGTTCGATTATCAGATCGACCTCGTTCCCGGTAGAATCCCGGAAGAACCACGCATCCGGCTCCATCCCGCGATGGTGCATACCCTTGACGTACTCGGAAACGATGAAGTTCTCGAACAGTGCACCCCGAAGATGAAACGTGTCCAGCTCCTGGCGCCGGCGGATACCGGTCAGAAACGCGGCCAGTCCGGAGTCGTAAAAATAGAGCTTTGACTGTTTGATGACCCGCTTGTTGAAGTTGCGATGGTGCGGTCCCAGGAGAAATACGATGTACCCCGCCTGCAGCACCGAGAGCCACGCCTTTACCGTTTTATGATCGATCCCGAGATCATTTGCGAGGGAGGAGAAATTGACAACCTGCCCCACCCGTCCGGCACACAGCTGGAGAAACCGATGGAATCGATCGAGATCTCCGATGTTCTTCAGGGTGCGAACATCTCGCTCGATATAGGTGCGGACATATCCGGGATAGAGATCCGTTGGGGAGATATCCCGATCGTACGTGGCGGGATACATACCACGATATACATAGTCAAGGGGATCGTCATAGCGGTACACGGTGTCTGCGAGTTCTTCGGTGGTGAAGGGGAGGAGATTGAGCAGCCCTACCCGTCCGGAAAGACTCTGAGATACCCCCTCCATAAGCAGGTAATTCTGGCTCCCGGAAAGAACGAACCGCCCCATTTCCCCCGTGTCGTCAACGAACCCTTGAAGGTAGGAGAAGAGTTCCGGCAACCGCTGCGCCTCGTCGATGATCACTCCAGTCTCACGGTGTTCACTGAGGAATGACCGGATATCTTCCCGGACTCGTTCCCGCTCATCAGGAAACTCCAGGTTGACATACCGATAGTCGGGGAGAAGCGCTTTGAGAAGCGTCGTTTTACCGGACTGTCGGGGACCGGTCACAAAGAGTACCGGGTATTTTTCCAACAGGCGGTGTACCGATGCAGCAAGGGTTCGAGGTACCACACCCGTATGATACTCCGGGAGCGGCGGTTATTCAATGCAAATCGGGATTCTGATTCCCAATTTGCAAACCAAAAGAAGAAGCATTGCGATACGGACACCAGTTTGCGTCGACGCGCGCGGCAGGTCGCGGTCCGGCCATCGTATTTTGGTCCGGCCGTTGGAGACTCTCAGCATCTTCTGTTTCCGCGGTTCAACGATCAAGATCGACTATATTCTTTTTGAGTTGGCCCGGGACGAAAGCGCCCGGGCGGCGGACCGATCCGGTGTACCGCACTGGGGTGGGCAGAGCGCTCCGCAGAACGGCAGTTCGTTTTTACGTTTCAAGTGGACCAAAAAAACGCCCGGTGCGCGGTGGCAACGGGCGACGGAAAGCATCTCCTGGGGGAATTGAACCCCCGTTGCCGGGATGAAAACCCGGTGTCCTAACCACTAGACGAAGGAGACGTGTTGTCGTTGAATGTAGCCGAAATCCCGGGGGAATATCAAGCTGATTCTGACTTGAGCCGCACTGGGTTCGAACCAGTGACCCACGCCTTAAAAGGGCGTTGCTCTACCAGCTGAGCTAGCGGCCCGTGCGATACGTTGTGTAGTATGCCCGCGAAATATAGCGAGGCGGGCCCGGCCTGTCAACCCGCGAGGCGGCGCCGCGCGGCGCGGAAGAGCGAGGGATCGGGGTGCCCTGAGGCGGGTCCATCAGCAGCGGAGGGCAAACTCCAGGGCTGCGCCGCCAACCTGCTGATCCCCGGGATAGCGGCCGTATTCCTGGCTGTACATCGCAAACTGGATCTCCAGAAACGCCAGGTCAAGGCCGGTGCCCATCGTAAAGTAGCCCTGGTTGATGCCAAAACGCAGATCAAAAAACTGCAGGAACGTCATCTCTGTGCCGAAGTGCAGGCGCGTCCAGAACGAGCGTGCCCGTTCCCGGTCCTGATCGGTGAGTTTGAACGGGTCGGTCACCTGGGCGTGGAGCTCAGGGTCAAAGATTGCGGAGTACGCGCCGAGGTCCGGCTGCCACGCGCCGCCAAAACCGATCTCCATGGGGATCACATAGGTGTCACTGACGTATGAGGGATCGTTGCTGTCTGTCGGCTTGGCCGGAAGCCCGCCCTCCCCGGCGGCGTCGATGATTTCGTTGATGCTGTTGTTGGAGTAGTCCATCTGGGTGTTGAACAGGTTGCGCGCCTGTACGCCCAGACGAAACGGGCGGTATTCGGCGATAACACCGGCGTCAAAACCTACGCCCCAGCCGTTGAGGGCGGTGAGGGTGTCAAACAGGCCGCCAGACTCCTCAGTGCCGGTACCGGTTTCCACGTCGCCGGTGTCAACACCGGTGAACTGAGTGATGAGACTGGCCGCGGTATCCGAGTCCACGAAGGAGGAGGCGCGCAGGCTTGGCCGCAGGGTACCCCCGACGGCGAGGGTCACCGGGCCAAGTTCAAAGGGGTAGCCGTACCCGACGGCCAGGGCAAGGCGGCTGTTGATCTCGCCGCCGAGGCCGAGGGGAAAGGTGGGCCCGTAGAGGTAGCTGTCAAAGCCGAACTCGAGGCCGATTCCGATGCGGTTGCCTACGTAACCGGTTCCCAGGGCGGACCCGATGCCGAATCCGTTGGTGGTGAACTGCTCGCGCAGGGTGTCGATAATCAGGTCTTCCTGGCTTTTTTCGGTGCCGTCGGCGGCGGTGTCTGAGGCGTCGCCGCTGAACGCGCCGATCGTTGAGAGGAGCAGGTCCGGCCGTGAGTGAGCCCAGACCGTCGCTGACGGCAGTGTCAGTTCCGGCTCGGTGGTGAGGGCGATACCGGCGGGGTTGGTGAAGAGCGAGGAGTACCCCTCGGCAACCGCAGCGTACGAGCCGCCCTGCCCCATGATTTCCGGGTTCATACGGCGAAACTCGGGCTGTTTGATTCGTTCTGCCGCCAAAGGCGCACTCACCAGCAGCAACGTGGCGAGGAAAAGCGCGGCCGCGCGGCCCGGCGTCTGATGGAGCTTACACGCCAATTAGGCCTCCGAGTCCGCCGGCTTCGAGGATGTTGTCGAGATTTGTGGCGCCGGCAAGCGGGTCGCTGTAACTTCCGCTTGTGTCCACGGTACCTGCGGCCACATCGCCGGCGAGCTGGGTGCTGCTGGTATCGCCGGCGAGGTTCTTCACCGCGATCGCTACCGCCGCTTTTTGCGCGATTTCGGTCATGTTGGCCCCGTCCGGTCCGTCGTCGGTACCGTCGCCGTCTGTGTCCGTGAGGGTGGCTCCAAGCGCTTCATACGCGTCGGCGGCGGTAATGAGATCGTCGATAATCGCCTCAATTGCCGCGGCGTCGCCCTTGGCGCTGTCGGGAATGATCAGGTCCATCAGCGCGGCGGGATCGTTAAAGGAATCGCCCCCGCCGTCGGCGACGAGCACGTTGGCCACGTTGTTAATCGTCTCGCCCGCGTCGGTACCACGGGTCGCGATTTCGCCGGCGAGAATGCTGGCGTCCTGCCGCGTAGAAACCGCAACCGCGCCGTTGTCGTACACGCTTGAAAGAGCTGTGTTCAGGTTTGTCCGGTCACTTGCACTGAGGTCATCGTAAAAGCGCGCGCTCGCCGCGGCATCGGACAGATCGGCGATAAAGTCGGCGGCGTCCCCGGTGGAGACTTGGCCATTGGCGTCAACGTAGTCCCCGAGGATATCCGAGGCGTCGGGAGGACCGTCAAACTCTTCAAAGAGATTACCTTTGAAAAGGTCGGCACACGAACCAAGTGAGAAAACAGCAATGGTAATAATTGTCAGATATCGCATATACGCCATGACGGAGCACCCCCGGACCGTCTCATTCAAATATCGGAAAGTATACCGCCGGAGCTGAGAGAATTCGTGGTTTGCAGATGGATCAGGTGGTCACGCGCCCAAGGCCGCGTTCCGCTTCTATGAGCCCGGGGTTACGATCGAGAGCAGCCTGGTACGCTTCGCGGGCGTATTCCGGGGATCCGGCCATTTCCCGGGCGTACCCGAGACGCGCCCACCACTGTCCGCGTGTGCCGTCAAGGAACACCGCTGTGGTAATCGCGATATCAGCGTGATGAAACTCTTCGAGGCGAATGTGGATTTCGCCGATCAGATAGTAGACTTCGTCTATGAGCGACCCCCGCGGCGCCAGCGCCGCGTAGTTCTGCAGGTACTGGAGGGCGTCAAGGTTGTTCCCCAGCCGGTAATTGGCCTCCCCCACAATGTGGACGAGGCGGTGGTCAAACCTGCTGACTTCCAGTCCCTGTTCCCCGTACTCCCGGGCGTCCTCAAAGCGACCGAGCGCCAGCAGGCTCCACCCCAGAACGGTGTACGAGTCAAGATTGCGCGGATCAACGGCCAACTCTTCAAGGGTGACGTCTACGGCGCGTTCATACTGACCCTGCCGATAGAGCACCAGCGCATCCGGCCGCGTCTGGGCACTGACCGTCCCCGTTACGACGCCGAGGAGAAGCGCCCACAGGAATATTTTTGCCGTCGTTCTGTTACGCATCTGTCCGGTCTCCGTTGTCGGTGTCGGTGTCGGTGTCGGTGTCGGTGTCGGTGTCGGTGGCATGGTGCGCGCCGTCGGCGTCTGCCGCGCCGGGGCCGCCGGGCATGGCGCAATAGCCGGTGTAGTGGCTGCCACTTTGAATGATCAGGTCCGGTGATGAGACGTTTCCGACAATTGCTGCGCCCGAGAACAGCTCCACCCGCTCCGATGCGGCGATGTCGCCCTGGACGATGCCTTTCACCGAGACCCGCGCGGCGGAGATGTTCGCCTGCAGACGAGCGCTGTCGGCGATAAAAAGGTCAGACTCGGTCTTGATCTCTCCACGGACCGCGCCCTTTACCAGCAACGGTTCGGAGAACTCGATCGTCCCTTCAAACTCTATATCCGGAGCCAGAACGGTATCCAGTTCCGACTCATCGATCGTTCGTACACGTAGTTCCGCCATCGTGAATCAGGCTACTGTGCCTTCCGATCTCCGTCAAGCAGAAGCGCCCGGGCAGCCTCAAGAGCGCCGGCGAAGCGGGCGCGCATTTCACGGGTATACGGGTTGTACTGTTGCAGGTCCTGAAACAGCTGCAGCGGGTCGTTACACGTCTGCTCCATTACCTGCAGCAATCGCGTATACCCGAGGGTGGCGATGGGGCTGGGCTGGAGTTCCATCTCCTTGAGCGTCCGTCCGACAAGGTGGGTCACCCCCTGGCTGAACGCGGCTTCCCGGTCGTGATCATCCGGGGACATCTCTTCTACGCGCATGTTCAGCTCCGTAAAAAGGGATCGCACCGCCTCGTAGCGCCCATAGCGGTCGCGGATCGGCCAGGTAATGACGGGAAGTCGGTCGGTTCGTTCCCCCGCTGAGTCGGGACCAAACATCGGATGACACGCGACGATGTCGACACTTTCCGGCAAGATTCGTTCCATCTCCGCGGCGGGAAACACCTTGACCGAGCACGTATCGATAACGGTGGCGTCAGGCCGAATATCCGGCGCGATCCGGTGCAGTACATCAGGGAGGGCGGAGATCGAGACGGTCAGGAACACGATCTCGGCCTTGAGCGCGTCGGCGAGCTCAACCTGTCGCACCTGCGACGGAAGATCGGTGATCCGGCGCCGACTGGTGCCGACCACATCGCACCGGGTGGAGAGCATCTCCGCCCAGAACCGGCCGAACCGGCCGAGTCCAATTACCGTTGCAGAGAGCCTCTTCAGATTATCCTGCTGTTCTGTACTCCGTGGTTTCATGCGCGATGCCAGTATGCCTGAACGTTCCCGCCTTCTCAAGTTACAAGACGCCCCGTTTTATGGTAGGATGCGAAAAACAACCCGGTATATAGACAAAACCACACGGAGGATTTTGATGAATTTTGTTGAAACGATGAAACAGACCGCGAAGGATTTACAGCGACGGCTGGTTCTTCCGGAAGGAACGGAACCACGTATGGTACGTGCAGCGCGCCAATTGGTGGATGAATCCCTCGCCGCAGAGGTTGTCCTTCTGGGCTCACAGGACGCCGTCTCCAAGGTAGCCAAAGAGGAGGACGTCGATCTCACGGGAGTGACCGTTCTTGACCCGGCCGGGTCCGACCGTCGCCAGGCGTACGCCGATGAGTACCAGGAACTCCGCAAAAAGAAAGGAATGAGCGCGGAAGAGGCGTTTGAGCAGATCGTTGAACCGCTGAAATGGGGGGCGATGATGGTGCGCATGAAAGATGCCGACGCGATGGTTGCCGGGGCAGAAAACTCCACCGGCAACGTCCTTCTCGCGGCGTTTCAGATTATCAAGACCGCCCCGGGAACGAAGTTCGCCTCGAGCTGCTTTGTCATGAGGATGAACGACCCCAAATGGGGCGTCGACGGCCACATGATCTTTTCCGATTGTGCGACGATACCCGATCCGACGGCGGAACAGCTCGCGGAGATCACCGTTGCGGCGGCGCAAAGCTGCCGGACGTTCCTCAAGGTGGAGCCCCAGGTGGCGATGCTCTCGTTTTCCACCAAAGGTTCGGCAAAGGACGAGTCGGTGGATAAGGTGCTTGATGCGCTCGCGCAGGTGAAAGAGCGTGAGCCGAAACTGAGCGTTGACGGCGAGCTTCAGCTTGACGCGGCGGTTGTGGAGAGTGTCGGGTCAAAGAAAGCGCCGGGGTCCACCGTTGCCGGGAACGCCAACACGCTGATCTTTCCCGACCTCAACGCCGGCAATATCGGCTACAAGCTGGTTCAGCGCTTTGCCGGGGCCGACGCGTACGGCCCGTTTCTGCAGGGCTTTGCCAAGCCGGTCAGCGACCTGTCCCGGGGGTGTTCGGTTGAGGATATCGTAACCACCTCGGCGGTAACGTTGTGCCAGGGCTCTGAGGGAGCGTAGTCTGATGAAGCTTGCAATCATCGGATACGGCCGCATGGGGCATGAGATCGAACGCGCCGCCATCGCCAGAGGGCATGAGGTGGTCTGCCGCATCGATCCCCATGTCCCTGAGGCGGATGTTGCCAACGTGGCGGCGGCGCGCCGCGCGGACATGCTGACGCCGGACGTGTGTGCGATCGATTTTGCCCTCCCCGATGCGGTGGCCGACAACATCGCCGGCTACGCCGAAGCGGGGTGCTCCGCGGTGATCGGCACGACCGGATGGGACGCCCAGCGGGATCAGATCCTTGCCCCGGCGGTTGCGGCGGGAATTGCACTGGTCTGGGGCTCCAACTTTTCAGTCGGGGCCAACATGATGGTCCGCGTGGCCGGGGTCGCCGCCCAGCTGTCCGCCGCCGCGGAAGGGTACGATATCGGCGTGACGGAACTGCACCACCGGGGAAAAAAAGACAGCCCCAGCGGAACCGCAATCATGCTGGCCGAACAGATCCGTTCAGCGGTATCCGACAAGACGGAAATCCAGACGGAAACGCTGCACCGCCAGATCTCCCCTGAGGAGCTCCACGTCGCCAGCGGTCGGATCGGCTCTATTCCCGGGACGCACACCGTGTATTTGGATTCGGAAGCGGATACGATAGAACTCACCCATCGGGCTCGGAGCCGCGGCGGGTTCGCCCTTGGTGCGGTCAAAGCGGCGGAATGGATCAGCGCCCGCGAGGGCATTCACCCGGTGCAGGATTTTTTTGACGATCTGTTCCGGATATAGTATCGTCCCACACGATTTTGAGGAGGCACATTATGTTTCAAGGTACATACACGGCGTTAATCACGCCATTTCGCGATGACGGCGCGGTTGATGAGCCGGCGCTGCGCCGGTTGGTAAACGCACAAATCGAGGCGGGAATCGACGGAATCGTTCCGATGGGAACGACCGGAGAAAGCCCCACGGTAACCCATACAGAGAACGTTCGCGTCGTCGAAATCGTTGTGGATGAAGCAAACGGGCGCGTGCCGGTGATCGCCGGAACCGGGTCAAACTCCACCTCCGAGGCGGTCGATATGACGACGCAGGCAAAACGGATCGGCGCCACGGCAAGCCTGCAGGTGGCACCGTACTACAACAAGCCGTCTCAGGAGGGGTTTTACCGCCACTTCACCACGATCGCCGATGAAGTCGACCTCCCGATGATCGTGTACAACATTCCCGGACGAACCGGCAAAAACATCGAGACGGCAACGCTCAAACGCGTGGCGACCCATTCCAATATCGTTGCGGTGAAAGAGGCGAGCGGCTCAATTCCGCAGATGATGGAGGTGCTTGAAGCGCTGCCCGAGGACTTTGACGTGCTCTCCGGTGACGACAACCTCGCGTTTCCCCTCACCGCCCTTGGCGGCCGTGGCGTCGTTTCGGTGGTCAGTAATCTGATCCCCGGCCGGATGTCCAGCATGATTCGCACCGCGATCGACGGTGATATCGTTGCGGCGCGAAAAGAGCACTTCGCCTTGTTGCCGCTGTTCCGAGCTGTCTTTCTTGATACCAATCCGATCCCGATCAAGTACATGATGCACCGGGCGGGATACTGCGCCGAAAGCTATCGGTTGCCGATGGTGTCGCTTTCCGACGAGAACAAACGAAAAGTTGACGCCCTCATGAAGGAATACGGTCTGGCGTAATTTCCCGGGCAAGCCGGACGAAATCGGCGGGGCTCAGCCGCTCCGGGCGCAGGCCCGCGTCGATTCCGGCGGCTGCAAGTTCGGTCCGATACGCCTTGAGAGAGTTTCGCAGCGCCTTGCGGCGCTGCGAGAACGCGGTGCGCGCAACCATGGAGGTTGTCCGGGTAAGCGCCGGTGGCAGGCGGTCCGCTTTTTCGCGCATGACAATCAGCGCTGAACCGACCTCCGGACGCGGATAAAAGGCGCCGCCGCCGACGGAAAACGCGATCTCTGTGTCGTAATGGTTCTGCACCAGGACGGAGAGGGCGCTGTAGTCTTTCTTGCCCACCTCGGCGCACAGGCGTTGAGCAAACTCGGTCTGCACCAGAAATACCATTTTCCCAACCGGCATAGCCTCCTCAACGATCCGCGCCACCATTGAGGACGCCGACGAGTACGGCAGATTGCCGACGATCATCGCCGGCGAGCCATGACGCCGAAACGCCGCCAGTCCGGTTGTAAGGAAGTCTCCCGCCTCTATCATCAGATCGTCACCGTAGAGCCGCCGCAACACGGCGATAATCCCGTGGTCGATCTCGAACAGGCGAACCGGAACGTCAATCTGGAGCAAGAGCTCTGTCAGGGACCCGATACCGGGGCCGATCTCCCACAGTTCCGTTGTCGCTTCCGGTGCCGCAGCCGGTGGAAGCTCACGGCGAATCAGCGCCGCGATTCGTTCACGCACGTTCTGATCGACGAGGAAGTTCTGTCCAAAGCGCTTCTTGAGCGCAATTCCGCTTTCCTCGAGAAGCTGTCGAATATCAGAAATCGAGTTGTGGTTCACCCACGGCCACCTTCCGCTCGACGATCCGTCGACGCGCGTTGCGTCGCAACAGTAGTACGAGGCCGGTGACAAGAACAAGGAGCGCGCCGTACGCGAGGGCAGCGGTAATGCCGCCGGGCCGGTCGGGGGAGACAGCGGGAATCAGCGCACCGAGTTCCGCGACCCGTTCAAGAAGTGTTGTCAGGGCCGCAACGACCCGGGCGACAACGGTCCCGACACCGGGGACGGTGGCCACGGCGGTGAACAGCAGTCCCGTCCAGATAATCGCAACCACGATCGCTGAGAGGGCACCGGCGGTGACGATCCCCGCGGGATAGAGCGTGCCGAACACACCCAGCGACAGAACCGCCGTGGGGATGAGCGCCGCAAGGGACACCCCGAGGTATACGGCGACGGCGCGCGGTACCAGGTGCCCGAGAAACGCGGTGGTCCCGGGGGAGAGATAGAGGATCCCCGCAAGGGCAAGCACGGAATACTGGAAGCCGAGCTGGTACACGATTGTGGGGGTGATTACCACCAGAAGGAGCACGGCCCGGGCCAGGATAACCACCGGCGACTCCCGACGTCCGAGCAATCGGGAGGCTGAGGCAACCCCCACCATCGCCAGCGCCCGGAGCAACGAGGGGATCCACCCCGCGACCCACACGTAGGTCCCGAGAACGAGAAGGGTGACGATAATCGCGACGTTCCTGGAAAAGAGGCGTCGGCCGACCCAGGTGACCGCCAGCGCAAGGACGCCGAGGTGCATGCCGCTGAGGGCCAGGACGTGGGCAGCTCCACTGCGGCGGACCGCATCGTATGTCCCCGGGTCTACCCCACTGCGGTCCCCCAGGATGAGCGCCGCCATCAGCGCCCGTGACCGGCGGTCAAGCCGCTCAAAGCGCCGATAGATCCCCGCTCGTATCCGCCGCCGAACCGCGTGGATGGCGGATCCGGCCGGTTCCACGGCGATGTCCTCGGCGTCGGTCCAGACGGTTCCGGAGCGCACAGACGCCGCATCTGCGCGGACAACCAGCGTGTCTCCGCGCTGGGGAACTATCCGCGCCATTCCGTCCTGGGTGAGGAGCGTTTCCTGTCCATCCCACAGAAGCGTTGCGATCCCCCGTCCGGTGCCGCCATAGCCACGCCGATCGGTAAACGTCTCCACCACAACGGGGAGATAACGGACGCCATCGGCGGAGGGCCGCAAATCCGTCGCGGCCCGGCTGCGCAGTGTGATCGGACCGGTCGCCTCGATACTCAACGCCGGGGGCGCGCCCTGATACGCGACCCGGTACCCGGTCAGCGCAACGATCGCAAGTCCAAGGCCCAGCCCAAGGCCCAGCCGGAACGTCGCTGTACGGACGCAGCCTGGAGGCGCCCGTTTCAATCGGAACGTGAAAATCACCACAAGCACAAGAAGAGCCCCGGCGGCAGCCAGGGTCAGGTCGAGATTTCGCCCGCCCGCGGCGGTCCACACCGGAGGCACCAACACAGCGCACGATGCCGCGACAACTGAAGCAGGCGGCGCCGCCGCGCGACGCGGACGGACAACAGAGTTATCTGATTTAAACGTACTCACATAAGAGTACTACTGGGAAACGGTACGCCCCGCTTCACGAGCCGCTTCACGAACACGACTTGGGTAGTTTTCCAGAATC
>JAQIBO010000282.1 GCA_027859055.1 Spirochaeta sp. | reverse complement strand
ATATATCGTACCCTCCGTAGATATGAAACGGCGCCACCCCGTGCGATACCGCACGGAGCAGCGCCCGATTTAGTTCACGTCAGCCTTCTTCAGGCCAGCCTTCATCGATCGCCGGCAATACCTCGTCGATGGGCTTACCGTTGACCCAGTCAACCATACCGGTCCAGAAGGATCCGGTACCGACCTGAGCCGGCATCATATCCGAGGCGTCAAAACGGAAGGTGTCCGCGTTCTGAAGAATTTCCGCGTAGCCGCGGTCCGCCTCCGTCGGATACCACTCCAGCGGGGTATCGTTATGCGGTGAAACAAATCCCCCGGCCTCAAGCCACGCTTTGGTGGATTCACCGGTGGTGAGCCAGCGCATAACCGCGCGAATCGCGGGTGTGTCTTTCATCGGCGACATCAGGTCTCCGGCGCCAAGAACGGGACTGCCCTGTTCCTCGTCGATCGGCGGCAGGTAGAAGTAGTCCACGTCGTCACCAATCTCTACGTCATCCGGGAAAAACGCCGGAATAAAGCTCGCCTGGCGATGGAGAAACGCTTTCGGCGGATCGCTGAACATCGCGGTGGCGGCGTCGCCGAACGGTACGGTCAGAATTGACTGCGTGCCGCCGCGGACAAAATCCGGGTTCATCCAGATCTCTTCCATATACCCCATCGCATCCCGCACTTCGGGGGAATCAAAGTTGAGCTCACCGGCAGTCCATCGGTCATAGACCTCGGGGGGATGAACGCGAAGCATGATGTCTTCCAACCAGTCGGTGGCAACCCAACCGGTGGCGCCGGAGGATTCAATACCGATCGACCAGGGGGTGTTTCCATCTTCCACCATCTGCTCACTGAGGGCGATCATCTCATCCCACGTCTCAGGGATTTCATAGCCCGCTTCCGAGAACTCCGGCACGGGATACCACACGAGAGATTTCACGCTGGCGCGGTACCATACCCCCGAGATAATGTCGTTGTAGTCAGTCAGGTCGATCCAGCTCTGGTCATACTGCTCCTGCAGGTGCTCCATATCCATAAACGTGGACACGTCTATGACATTTCCTCGTTCCACCATGTCCCGCATGAGGCCCGGCTGCGGAAATGCGGCGATATCCGGCGGATCTCCGCCTGAAGTCCGTACGGTGATCAACGACTCAAAGTCGCCGGAACCTTCGTAGTCAACCTCAATACCGGTCTCTTCTTCAAAGGGCACCATGCTCGCTTCAAAGCGCTCTGCGTCGGTGTCGACAAAGGCGCCAAAGATGTTCACCGTCTCACCGGACAGGTCTTCACCATCGGTGTACGGATTGTCGGTGTACGAGGCTTGCGCCGGTTCACCGTCTCCGGAATCGGCGCCGTCACCGTCCGATTCCTGATCAGATTGAGAACATCCTCCAAGCACGAGGAGTCCTGCCGTCACTACGGCCAGAAACGCGAGTTTTGTGTGTTTCATGTGCTGTTACCCCCTAAGGGTTAGTCCACCGGGCCGTTGTGATTAAAGGTGGGAGGGCCCGGACCGAGGTCGATAAGCCCACAAGCACTCAACGACTCACGTAAAACCTAGCCACTCGGCTGCGCAAACGTCAAATTCCACGGTTCCGTGCTCAATTTATGCAACTGACGAACTAATCGGCACGACCGGCGCTCAAACGGTCACCGCGTGCCGTTTGACCTTCTTCCGCCCGCGGACATACGTTAGACGCATGGAAAGTTCCCTTGCCGCAGGATTTGAAACACCGTTGGTCGAGATGATCGCGGTGGCCGCGGTCGTTGTCGGCGTGATCGTGGCGTTTATCGCGTACTACGTACGGCGAAGAAACGTGGAGCAACGGCGCCACGCCCGCGAGGACGCCCAGCGGTACCACGAGCTGGTCCAACAGTGCGGGTTAACCCCCTCCGAGGAAAGCGTAGTGGGAACCCTGGTGCAGCACCTCCGCCGGAATACCGCCAGGCACGTCCTCCTTCAAAACCAGGGCGTATTCAACCAGGCCGCGACGTTGGCTCTTGAGGACGGGGAGATCTCCGCCAGCCAGGTCTCGGCGTTGCGGGTGAAACTCGGTTTTACCGGCAAGCCGGTGGGAATGCGCCCGCAGTCAAGCGTCGAGCTTCCTCCGGGGGCCGCGCTCCTGATCCAGAAACCGCGCCGCGCGCCGGTCCACGCTCAGGTGATAGAGGCGCAGTCCGATGCGCTGCGCGTTTGTTTGGACGGTCCCGATACTCCCCTGACAGACGGCAGTTTTGTCCACGTCGTGTACCAGAACGATGCCGGCGTATTTGAGTTTGACTCCGCGGTGCTCCTTCGTGACGGAGAGGAAGTGCAACTCCAGCACGCTGAAGAGATCTCCGGGGTACAGCTGCGGTCACACTTCCGGCGGGAGATACGCATTCCCGTGTACGTTTGCAGTGCCACGTGTAGTGACGAGGCTGCGTTGTCGGAGTTCATTGACATCGGTGGGGGTGGGGCAAGCCTGGAGAACCCGGGCAAACGTTTTTCCACCGGCGACACGGTGGAACTCAGCTTTCATCCCGACGGTAAACGGGCGCTCAACCTGATCGCAACGGTTGTCCGGACCTCGCGCAGCGGCGCGGTGCTTCACGTGAAGTACGGTAATATCCGCGAGTCCTCACGAGACCGCGTCTACCGCCTGCTGTTCAACCCTCCTGAGCGGGAGTAGCCGGCGAAGAAGCAGCCCGGGACGAACGACCGCCACGAACCTTGCGCAGCATCTGAAACGCAGACGCCGACGTCCGGGGGTACAGACGGTACTTGCTGGCTCGTATCGGCAGGGCGGGGATTAACGTCATGCGAATCAGAACAAAGCCCAGAAGCAGTGCCAGGACAAGCGTCATAGACAGAAACAGCCCGGCCGGTCCCGCCCATTGCATGAACTGCCCGGCCAGCATAGGGCCGACGACGCTTCCGATTCCGTAGTAAATGACGATCGCTCCCGCCGCCTGGACCATCTCGTGGGGCTCAAACTGGTCGTTGGCAAGCGCCACCGACAGCGAGTACAGCGGCAATCCGAATCCGCCGTACAGAAATATCAGCACGTAGAGCATGCCCCCGCTAGGCCGGAACAGAGCGATCAGGGCGGCCGCAACGGCGGCGCTTCCAATACTCCACAGGATCGCATGACGTCGGCTCTTCTTGTCGGACAGCCACCCCAGCGGCCATTGGAACGCCATACTCCCCAGGGAGACCAGGAGCATCAGCGTTCCAATCGCGCCGGCGTCCATGCCCACTTGCTGGCCGTACAGTGGCGTCAAACTCCAGGTGGCGCCCGCCATGATGCCCGCTACCATCACCCCACTACCGGCCAGCGGCGATTTCATAAACGTGCGTATGAGCCGTGTTCGTTCGCGGTCGGGGCTTGGTTCGCCGCTGACGCGCATAAGTGCCACCGGTATCAGGCAAAACGAGATCAGAATCGTCGTCACACCAAAGATCTCGAAGCTCGCCGGCGGAAAAAACGCCATCAGCGGCTGCCCCGCACCCATAGAGACGATGTACACCACGCTGTACACGCTCAGCAGGCGCCCGCGGTTATGACTGGTGCTTGATGAGTTCAACCAACTCTCCGCCACCACAAACATCACCGACAGCGAGAAGCCCGTCGCAGCACGAAACACCAGCCACGGGACCAGGTCAATCCACAGGAGATGGGCAATCGCCGACCCCGCCCCGAGCGACGCGGAGGCGGCAAACGAGCGCACATAGCCGACGTTACGAATGATGATTGGAGCGATCATCGAGCCGAGGATCAGGCCGACGTAGTTGGAGGACATGATCAGCCCCACCATCGACTCCGAGAACCCCTCGATGCCGGCCCTCAGGGCGACCGCCGACCCCTGCAGCCCCATGCCCGCGCCCATGAGGAACACCGAGATCATGATCGCTACGACGGTGGTTCTCGATTGTCCGGAATCCGCCGGCAAGCTTACGTCCGCTTCTATTACCGCGCCGTGTTCACCCGTGTCACCCATGTGCCCATACTGCACAGGCATGCCCGCGAAATCAAGAGACTGAAAAAAAACGAACTGACGTTCTGCGGGGTTCACTTCGCACCCCACAGCGCTGGACCGGCACGACAATGCGGACGGTGCGTCATATTCCCGGAAGGTGACGAAACGGCTCTCCAGGCGTTACACTACGGAGGAGATGTCGGACTTAACGAACCTTGAACACGCGATAGAGCAGCTGGATTCGAACACGCTGACCGGCTTCAAACAGCAACATGGGGGCGCTTCCGACGATACCAGGCGGGAGTTGACGTTTCAGAAGCTGTTCGAAGTGTACCCCGATGCAACGGTGCTCATCGACACGCAGACGGGATTGCCGGTCCAGTTTAACAGCCGCGCACATCAACAGCTTGGCTACTCGGCCGAAGAGTACGCCGGTCTTCGCATCTCCGACTATGAGGCGAAAGAGACGCCCGAGGAAGTGGCCGGCCACGTGCAACGGATCATCGCACAAGGGCGGGACGATTTTGAGACTCGTCATCGGCGTAAAGATGGTTCGGAGATCGATGTCAATGTTACGGTGATTCTCCTTCATATTGCTGAAAAGCCCTACTTCCTGGGCGTCTTTCGAGATATCAGCACCCAAAAGGCGACCCAGCGTGAGTTGGAGGCCAGCGAGCGGCGCTTTCTGGACGTGGCCAACGCGGCTGGGGAGTACATTTGGGAGATCGATCCAGACGGTACGTATTCGATTGTTACCCCGCCGGTGGAGCCGTTGCTGGGGCGACCGGTTGAAGAGATAATTGGTCACTCTCCTTTTGACTTCATGCCGTCGGATGAGGCGCATCGGGTGCGTACGCTCCTTGAAGGATGGGCTGGAAACCTTGAATCCTGGCAAGGTCTTGAGCACAAGTCGCTGCGCCCCGATGGGAGCGTGGTCTATCAGCGGGTCAGCGGTCTGCCCATCCTCAGCGACACCGGCGCCCTCGTCGGGTTTCGCGGGACCGGCCGCGACATAACCGCCGAGAAAGAGGCGGAGATTCAGCAACAGCAGCTGACCGAGCGCTTGCGTCTGGCAACGTCCACCGCCAATCTGGGCATTTGGGAACTCTCACTGGATACAAACTGGCTCGCGTGGGACGAGGGGATGTTTCGAATCTACGGCGTCGAAGCGGCTGCCTTCAGCAATTCTGTGGACGACTGGGTGGCGGCACTCACTCCGGCAACGCGGGATCAGGCACAGGCGGATATTGAACACGCGATGGAGACCCTGGAACCGTATGAATCTGAGTTCCAGATCCGGCGGCATGACGGCAGAATTCGTGATATCAAGGCGGTGGCCCGCGCAATTCCCGGGCCGGATGGGACCGCTGAACGGGTCGTCGGAATCAATGAAGATATCACCGAGCGCAAAGAGCTCCTCGTCGCGATGGAACGGGCTCAAGAGGAGTCCGAGCGTGCCAATCGCGCGAAAAGCGAGTTTCTCGCCAACATGAGTCACGAGATCCGCACCCCGATGAATGCGGTTATCGGTCTCAGTCAGCTGCTGCTGGAGACACCCCTCGATGATCAGCAACAGGATTACCTCAACAAAATCCACAACTCCTCGCGACTGCTTCTGGGAATTATCAACGACATCCTCGACTTCTCCAAGATTGAGTCCGGCAAACTCGAACTGGAGGAGAGCAGTTTCGAAATGGAGGAACTCTTCGACCAGATGAAGACGCTCTTCGGTTCGGCTGCCTCGCACAAGGATCTCGAGCTGGTTTTCCATATCCATCCTGAGGTGCCCGGCGCGTTGGTTGGTGACTCGTTGCGACTCGGGCAAGTGCTGACCAACTTGCTGAGCAACGCCATCAAGTTTACCGAGCGCGGCGGCGTGGAGTTGGAGATTGAAATGCTCGCGCGCCGCGCAACGGAAGCGACGCTCCATTTCAGTGTAACCGACACCGGGATCGGTATGACTGAGGATCAACAGCGGAAGTTGTTTGCGTCCTTTGCCCAGGCGGATAACAGTACCACCCGAAAATTCGGCGGCACCGGGTTGGGGCTTGTGATCAGTCGCAAGCTGGTGGAAGCGATGGGGGGTACCCTGAATCTCACCTCCGAGGTGGACACGGGAAGCCGCTTTTTCTTCACCCTTACCCTGCCGATTTGCGATCATATACCCGACGCGTTCAACTGCCCCGAGACCACCGGCCGCCGGGTGCTGATCGTCGACGACCACGATACGGCCCGCGAGGTTCTCCGCGGTATTCTGCACCGCTGCAACTACGAGACGGAGGAGGCGGCGAGCGGTGAAGCGGCTATTGAGAAGGTCGTGGCAGCCGAAGCGGCGGGGCGGGCGTTTGACTTTATTTTCATGGATTGGCGGATGCCCGGTGGGATGGACGGAATGGAAACGACGCGGCGGATAAAGCACATGCGCGGAGCGGGAGAGCTCACCAAAACCAAGGCTCCCATCCTCATGGTAAGCGCCTACAGCGAGGAGGACACGGGTGTACAGGAGGGCGAGGTGAGTGATTTCCTCACCAAGCCGGTAACCGCATCGACGCTCTTTAACGCGCTATTACGTGCTGAAAACGGCAACGCGGGAACAGCCAGGCATCGCCGAGTCACAAAAGCTCCGTCCCTTGCCGGTAACCGGATCCTGTTGGTGGAAGATAATGAGACGAACCAGGAGGTGGTTCAGCGAATGCTGGAAAAGACCGGCGCCGAGGTGGTCCTGGCGGAGAACGGCATCCACGCGCTGCGGCACGTTCAGCAGGAGAATTTCGATCTTATCCTCATGGACTTGCGGATGCCGGAGATGGACGGCTTTGAAGCCACCACCCGGATACGGCAGCTGGGACGTACTCTGCCAATTATTGCGCTCTCTGCGGCGGTCATGCGGGAAGACAAAGCGCGTGCCTATGCCGCCGGCGTGGACGACCATCTGGCAAAACCGATCGACACCGAGGTGCTGTATCGCACATTGAGCGATTTCCTCGGCGGTAGGGACGACGGTGGAGCTTCCGAGTCTGACCCGGTCGCCGCGGAAGTCCAGCCGGGATTGCTGCCGGAGTCACTGCCCGGGTTTGATCTGGCGCACGGACTGCGCCTGTTTGACGGAGATGAGGCGTTCTATCTCAAGCTGCTGGGCCGCTTTGGCAAGCGGCTTCCAACCGGTGCGGATTCGCTGCCTGCCCTGCTGGCGGCCGGTGACCGGGATGGGGCAGCCCGGCAGGCGCACACACTCAAAGGCACGGCGGGATCGTTGGCGGCAGTGGAGTTGCAGCAGCTTGCCACCCGCGTTGAGACGGCGCTGAAAGCTGGAGAGGCGGTGGATGAGGCCACCCGGAACGAGTTGGCAGAGGCTTTGCAGAGCGCGAGGGATGTGCTTGCGACGTTGGAGACGCCGCATTCCGGAGACAAGGTGACCGGCGATCCCGCCGACGTGGAACGGCTGCGCCGGCTGCTCGCCGACAGTGAGTTTGTGGAAGATGCAACGCTTCACAGTGCCCTCGGCTACCTTCGCAGTGTAACGGATGAACGGAGTTGTCGACGGCTTGAAGAGCTGGTTACCGAGATGGAAACCGACACGGCGTTGGAGCACTTGGAGGCGATAATGAAAGAAGGCGGTATCGAAAACGTATGAATACCGAGGCTGACAAGCAGACTGTCCTCATCGTGGACGACGAGCCCGGCAACGTGCAGGCTGTCGCGAACCTTCTGAAAGACGAGTGTCGCATCCAGGTAGCCAACAACGGCGAAAAGGCGATTTCAATCGCCTCCGGTACAAAGAAGCCCGATCTGATCCTTCTGGATGTGCTTATGCCCGGCATCGACGGCTATGAAGTATGCAAACAGCTGAAAGAAAAAAGTGAAACCAGTACCATCCCCATTATCTTTGTCACTGCCCGCGACACCGTGAGCGATGAGGAGAAAGGCTTTCTGCTTGGCGCATTGGACTATATCTCCAAACCGTTTCATCCGGCGCTCGTGCGGGCGCGGGTGCGTACTCACTTGAGCCTGAAGCGCAAGACAGATCTGCTCGAACAAATCTCGATGCTCGACGGCTTGACGGGCATCCCGAATCGCCGCTCCTTCGACGAGCAGATTGAGAAGGAGAGTCGCCGCACCCGCCGGGGAGGGCAGTCACTGTCGGTCGTCATAATGGACATTGACTTGTTTAAACAGTTCAACGACAACTATGGTCATGGTCTTGGCGACCAGTGCCTGCAAAAGGTGGCGCGCGCGCTTGAAAATGTTGCCGAGCGGTCCGGGGACGTGGTGGCTCGCTACGGTGGCGAGGAATTCGTCGCGGTGCTTCCCGCTACCGACGCCGAAGGTGCTGCCGCGATGGCTGAAAAGTTTCGAGTCAGTGTCGAGGCATTGGCGGTGCCCCACGAGTATTCAAGTGTGACCAACGTGGTTACCCTCAGCCTGGGTGTCGCGACCGTGTCGCCGGGAGCCGGGAATGACGACGATGCGGTGACGAAGCTGCTGAAGCGGGCGGATGAGGCGTTGTACGCCGCCAAGAAAGCGGGCCGCAATCGCTGTGTGGTTGCGCCTGCCGCCGGAGGGGACAGCAACACATAAGAGCGTAAGGAGAATTGTGATGCAACCTGTGTCCAAACCTGCTCGTGATCTACTCCAACCGCGACGGGCGCGGTTCATAGACGCTGAGCTCGAGGCAACCTACCGGCACAACCGCCTGGGGGACCATCTTCAGCAACTGAGGGTCTTCATGCTCATCGGCGTCGTGGCTACGGTGTACTTCATCCCCTCGGATATCCTCTTCTTCGGCTGGGGAGAACGGGCAAAATGGCTTCTGTTGGTCAGGGATGCGTACATACTGATCAGCGTTGCATGCCTGATCTACTCGTTCCGGCTGACCGCCGAGCACCTTGCAACGGTTGCTATTCTCTGGTTCATCGTGACGATGCTGTCCTAGGTGATTTTTGCAACCAGTCGTCCGCAAACCCACATGGGCAATTTCGTGGTAGAGCTGATCGCGATTCTCCTTATCTACCTGCTCTTACCCGTCACGGTCCGCCGGAGATTCTATGCCGCCGGTCTTCTCACACTCTTCGGGTTTGTCGTGCTCTTCTACGGGAGGGAGCAGCAGCCGCAGGAGATGGCTCGCGCGCTCGCGTTTGCGGCTCTTCTGGCTAATTTTGCGGGAATCCTGGTTTCTTATCGGCATGAGCGCCTGGACCGTCTCCAGTACTATCTGTTGCGAAGCGAACAGGCCACCAGGGCGGAACTGGCGGACGCGAACGCGGAGCTCGATGCCTTCTCGCGTACCGTTGCTCACGATCTCAAAAACCCGATCAACGCGGTCCACGGCGGCCTCCACCTTTTGCGAGAGGAGCTTGGATCATCCGCGGATGCGCCATCCAGCGCGGAAATTTTCGAGCTCATGGAGGAGGCTGTACTCCGGCAACAGCGCATTGTGAATGACCTTCTGCTTCTTGCCAATATTCGCCGCGGGCAGGATCCGCCACAGAACAGGATAGAGATGGACGCATTACTGCGGCGCGTCATCGCGTTTCTCCACACCGATGTCAAGAACGCCGGCGCCACTGTAGAGGTTGCCGGTCAGTTACCGGCTGCCTGCGGGCATGAGTCATGGATAGAGCAGGTATGGGTCAACTACCTCACCAACGCGATCAAATACGGAGGAGATCCTCCCCGAATCGAATGTGGGGGCCGTATCGAAGACGGTGTCGCGCGTTTCTGGGTCCGCGATCACGGTCCCGGGATTTCGGCGGAAGAGCAGGACCGGCTCTTCATTGAGTTTACCCGGCTCAATCAGGTCAAGGTCGAAGGCCACGGTCTCGGACTTTCGGTGGCTCGCAGAATAGTGGAAGCCCTCGGAGGCAACGTAGGCGTCGAGAGCCCCGCTGACGGCGGGGCGGAGTTCTGGTTTACCCTGCCTGAACAGTGCGTTTTTACAGGAGTCGCTGCGGACGAACCAACGTAGCCGCGGCAGGAGGAGAATAACAATGTACTGGGAAGGGCTCTACTCTCTTCCAATCCTCGCCGCTCTTATCTCAGGTGGGCTGGCCGTTTTTATCTCTCGGCAACGGAACTTTTCCGGGCGCACCGGGTTCCTGCTCATGCTGCTCGGCGCCGCCCAGTGGTCACTGGG
>JAQIBO010000203.1 GCA_027859055.1 Spirochaeta sp. | reverse complement strand
GTCGTAATCTGCTGTGGCCGATCGATTCAGCTCCGCTATCGAGTTCTCGGCAATTTTTGCGTTTTCCTCTTGCCGGTAGAAGACCGTTTCAGCAACCGGAGATACCTCGTCGGTTACCGAGGCCATCTTCCGTTTTTTCGTAGTGAGGGCCGCAACCGATCCGTCGTGTATCGAATCGGAACCACCTCCAAAGGGAGGAAGTGGTACAGACTTCACGTAGCCAATTTCGTACTTCAACGTTTGCCCTGTGTCTCCCGTCCCCCGTGGCATGAGCAGGTGCAACAGTCCGATATAGGCATCAGAATTGAGGAGACGAAGCAACCAGTTGAACTGTTCCGGAGGTGCGAATACCATCGTGCCGACGGTGCTGAAAAGCGCCCCAGCCCCAATCGCACTAAATCCGCCTCGCTTGTGGGGGCGTGCGGGCCACGTCACCCCCGGCCGAAAATAGTAGTCGGTGTTCTGAGGACGCGAGTTCTGCTTGCCAGTTTCGGGGTTGACGAAGTTCTTGATCTCCTCCCCCTCCCGCTCCCAGTTCACCACCAGGTGGATGTCGCTGTAGTAGGGGCTGTACTCGCCGCCTTTGGCAAAGGGCGCCCATCCTTTGCCCTCATGGGTCCGACGCCGGCACCATACCTGAAATCCTTCCAGGTCCTCCCGCCAGTCCGGCGCTCCGCCAAGGCCCGGGTCCAACCGACGGGCCGGATCAACCTCCCACCACGCCCGGACGAAGCGGAAATCGTCCGCCGTTGCGAGCCCCTGCTTGACCGTCCGCCCCTCGCTTTCAAAGGGTGGGAGCTTCAAAAAGAGATCTCGGATCTCGTCGTCAACCCAGTAGGCAAAGGGCGTGTTGGGCACCTTGGAAAACGCAGCCGGATCAACGGTGAACGTTCGATCAGGATCGGTATCGCCGGAGCGCCGGGCGGCGACCGCGGTGCGGAGGGCGGCGGCTTTGTCAGTGTCTTTGAGCAGGCGGTAGAAGGTTGTCATGGGGTCTCCTGGAGGGGGCGATTCTCGTAGCCGAGCGCGGATAGCAGCCGTTTGAACAGTTCTTCGAATCGACTGAGTTGTTCCGTGACGTAGGAGTATTCGACTACGAGGAAATCCATATCGATACTCAGCCCCTCTGAACGTTCGATGTTGTTCAACGTTTTCGTTCCCTCGTTTCTTGTATCACCTGCTGCATGGACTATGCAGTTTCGGATGCGAGAGAAATCAGTCAGACGGGATTTCTCACCGTCGGTCAGCGCGGGCAGTTCGTGTACCAAGAGAAAGCGGTCAATCTTCTCGAGAAGGCTTCCCGCAAAGGCGGTCAGTTCCAGCTTTGCTCGTCGATCTTTGATGAGATGAGCAACCAGGCGTTTGAAGGAAGCTTCAACCGCAGTAAAAACAAGAATCGCCCCGGCGTAACCCGCCTGTTGCGGGAGATCTACCTCGATGATGCGCTCAAGAATCTGCGACTCGATTCGAAACTCGTGTTCGTCGGCTGTTACTCCCAAATCCTCAAGACGCTGTTCCGATTCCCCACGGAGTCTCCGTTCGACATTCGGCCAGCTTTTTTCTACCTCTTCCAGATACGTCCGTACCGATGAGAACTGACCGGATATCTCGTAACAGAGCAGGCAGATATTGATTTTAGCCATTGTGTTCTTCCCATAGCTTCTTCGGTTCTGCCAACGGTTCCACCGGAGGCAATGGCTCACCCGACTCGAGCAACGATGTAACGGCGAGATCGACGGCTGTTTGTGCTTCCGCCAACGCTTCCTCCGGGCTATCACCGATTCCCGAAATTGAGGGGAGTTCGACGCAGCGGGCAACCCATGTTGCGTCGTCCGGGTACCAGAATACGCGGTATCCGTGACGGGTGTCGTTCATTGTGAGGGCCTCCGTGCGCGACTCTCCGAGCGGCGCTTCGTATCAATTCCTTTGACTCTGTCGGTCGTTCGTAGTAGTATGTAATCAATCCGGGTTTCCGGAGGTGGAAGGTTTATAGGCCTTTGGCAGCCCCTTTGGGGCTGTTTTTTTATGGCAACCACTTTCTTCCCCATCCATCTATCTTTCCTGTCTCTGGATTTCGGTGATATTTCGTTGACTCAAGCATTCGTGCTATCCGCCCTCCGAATCCATCGGGAAGCTTTTGTTGTTGT
>JAQIBO010000114.1 GCA_027859055.1 Spirochaeta sp. | reverse complement strand
TTGTGGCGATGGTGGAAGAGGCGGTGACGCTCAAACGTTTCTATCGCGAGGCCAATCGCATCCAGCTCAAAGCGGAAAACCCCGCCTATCCTCCGATCTACACCCGGGATGTGCGCATTCTCGGGACGCTGGCGCACCTCGTGCGGAGTTACACCTGACCGATGGCCGCCGCACCGATTGGACCGATCGTCCTCTTTCTCGGACCCGAAGAGGGAGATAAGCAGGACGCGATAAACGAACTGCGCAGCGCGCTCCGAAAACGGCACGGCGACGAACTTGAAGAGCACTCCTTTTACGCCTTTGAAACTCCCGCGCACCACGTCACCGGTATTCTCCAGAACGGATCCCTGTTCGGGAGCGCTACGTTTGTTCGCTACCGCGCGGTGGAACACCTCAAGAAGAAGGACGACGTTGCGGCGTTACTGGAATACGCGAAAAAACCGGTGGATTCAACGGTGCTTGTCCTGGAAAGTGCCGAGATCGGTGCCAATCGTGATTTGGAAAAGGCTGTCGGAGGTCGGAACAAGAAGATCTTCTGGGAGATGTTTGAAGACCAGAAACAGGGATGGCTGCAGGGGTATTTTCGCCGCCACAACGTTCAGATCGAGCCGGACGCGGTTGAGTTGATGCTGGAGCTGGTCCAGAACAACACGATGGAACTCCGCCAGGAGGCGGACCGACTGATCGCGTTTGTCGGGGATCACATCACCACCGATGACGTGGACCGCTACATCTACCACGCCAAAGAGGAGAACGTCTTCACTCTGTACGACGCGATCGTCGACCGGGATCTGGATCACGCCCTGGATATCGCGTTGAAGCTGCTGGTCACCACCGACCCGGTCCAGATCCTTGGGGGACTTGCGTGGCAACTCGACCGGCTGTACGCGCTGCAGACGCTGCGCGCCGCCGGTGTTCCCGATGCGCGTCTGTTTGAGGAGCTTGGCACGTTCACCGGCCGTAAGATCACCAGCAAGCGCGCCCAGAAAAGCTTACGCGTTGCGGCGGATCGATACTCGCTTCCCGACTGCACCGCGATAAAACTGCTCACCGGGGATATTGACGCGTTGCTGCGCTCGGTGCCGACCGCGTTTCACGGTAATCTGCTTCAGCAGTACCTGTACAGCATTATCGTTCGCAACGGCCGCTGGAGTCCCCAGGGAAGCGAGTCCCGGACGCGCGCCTGGGAGTACCCGGCAACCCGTCGTCGACCTGATCTCGTGTAGCGTGGGGTGGGATCAGCGCCGGTGCTCAAGTGCGTTCCGGATGCCCGCCACGATCGCGTCGTGCTCCAATACGGCTACTCGCGCCTGCAGCGTCGCCGGTGTGTCGGTTGGCGCCACCGCGAGCTTTCGTTGCAGGATGACCGGCCCCGTGTCGGTGCCCGCATCCACAAAGTGGACGGTACACCCCGACTCGGTGTCTCCCGCCTCCAGAACTGCCTGGTGCACGCGCATTCCGTACATCCCGGCGCCACCGTGGCGCGGCAGTAACGACGGATGCAAATTGATGATCCGGTTACCGTAGTGGGTGAGAATAGCGCCCTCGAGAATTGAAAGAAACCCCGCCAGCACGATGAGCTCCGTCCCCGCAGGAACGGCGGCGAGAATTGCGTCGGAAAGGCGCGCGCCGTGTTCGCGGCGATCGAGGACCTGGGACGGAACGGCGGCAGCGTGCGCCCGGCCCAGAACGGGGATATCCGGCCGGTCGGTAATAAGCAGGCCGACATCAACGTTGAGAGTTCCCGCAGCGACGGCGTCAACGATCGCCTGAAAATTGGTTCCTCCGCCGCTGGCGAGGACGACGATCCGCTTCACAGGATCCGGAGCGCCGGCGCAGCTGACCCCGCCGGGGGTGTCGTGTGTGAATCCGTAACCACCTGCCCGATCGGGTACGCGTCGGGTACGGCCCCCAGGACGTCGGCGGTCGCCTCCGGTGCGGCTGCAAGGACCAGACCGATTCCCATATTGAACGTCCGAAAGCGCTCCTCCGTGGTAACCCCTGCACTACCGATCAAATCAAAGATCGGATGCGAGCGGATCGTGGCCGCCTCCACCACGGCAGCGGTCCCCGGGGCCAGAATTCGGGGCACATTCTCGTACAGGCCGCCGCCGGTGATATGGGCGATCCCGTGAATACCGGCGGTCCCGACGGTATCGAGAAGCGTGTTGATGAGCGGCGGATAGAGGCGCGTCGGTTCCACCAGCGTCTGCCACAGGGGTAGACCGTCGAACGGCGCCTCCAGATCGGGAAAGAGCGTTCGGATCAGGGAAAAGCCGTTACTGTGCAGTCCCGAAGAGGGCACGGCGATGAGTGTTTCGTTTCCATTGATCAGCTCCGGACGGATAACGCGTTCCGTCGAAACGGTACCCACGGCGAATCCGGCGATGTCGTAGCTGCCGGAGGTGTAGACGCCGGGCATTTCCGCGGTCTCACCACCGATCAGCTGTGCGCCGCACGCCGCGGCCGCCTCAGCAACCCCGGCAACGATCTCCGCCGCCACATCCGCGGACAGCGTGTCGCACGCCAGATAGTCGAGAAAGAACAGCGGTTGCACCCCGTGACACGCGAGATCGTTCACGCACATCGCCACGCAATCCTGTCCGACCTGCCGGTACGCACCGTAGCGCACGGATATATCGATCTTGGTGCCGACACCGTCGGTAGCAGCGCCGAAAAGCAGCCCGTCGACACCGGGAATCGGATGCAGCGCGGCAAAGGAGCCGATCTCCCGGGCGGCGCTGTCCGAATACGCGCCGATCAGGCCGCGGATCATTTCAACGGTGCGATACCCCTCATCGCGGTTAACACCACTGGCGGCGTAGCTGCCGCGCTGAACTGCAGGCTCAGGTGCGGATTCGGGGGTGGGGTCGGGTGCGGTCTCAGGTGCGTGCGGCATGTTCAAGGTGCTCTTTTTCCTGTTCCAGCGGAGCCGCCACCGGGTATACTCCGGTAAAGCATCCGGTACAGAAGTTCTGTGTTGTGGAAAGCGACTCCAGCAGACCGGTGGTCGAGAGGTACGCCAGACTGTCGGCGCCGATCATCTCCTGGATCTCCCGAAGCCCCCGGGAGCCGGCGAGCTCGCTGCGGCTTGGCGTATCCAGCCCGAAGTAACAGGGAAACGCCACCGGGGGCGAGGCCACCCGGAAATGGACCTCCCGCGCCCCGGCGGATCGCAGAAGCTGGACCAGTTTGCGACTGGTTGTCCCGCGGACGATCGAATCATCGATGAGGATAATCCGTTTGCCCTTTACCGTGGATTTGAGCACGTTGAGTTTGACGCTCACCGCCCGCTCCCGCAGCTCCTGCGAGGGCGCAATGAAGGAGCGCCCGACGTATTTGTTCTTGATCAGCGTCATCGCGTACGGGATTCCCGAGATCTCCGAGTACCCCGTCGCGGCGACGACGCCGGAATCAGGTACACCGGATACGATATCGGCGTCGACGTGGCTCTCCTCGTAGAGGCGGCGCCCCGCCCGGAGGCGCGATTCGTAGACGTCCACGCCGTCGATGACCGAGTCGGGGCGTGAAAAGTAGATGTACTCAAACGAACAGGTCATGAGGTGGGTCCGCTCGCTTTGTTTCATCGACCGCAACCCATCGTCGTTTATCACCACGATCTCCCCGGGCTCCACGTCGCGGATGAACTCGGCGCCAACCGTGTCCAGGGCGCACGTCTCGGAGGCGACCACGTAACTGTCGTTGCGCATGCCGATCACCAGCGGGCGAATTCCGTTGGGGTCACGAATCGCGATCAGCGCGTCCCGGGTGAGGAGGGTGATGGAGAAGGAGCCCTGAATCGCGCGGACCGCATCCCACAGCGCCCGTTCCAGACCGTATTTGGCGCCCCGCGCGATCAGGTTGAGAATCACCTCCGAGTCGCTGCTCGTCTGAAATATGACACCCGCATCTTCGAGAAGATCGCGGATGATGGTGGCGTTCACCAGATTGCCGTTGTGGGCGATCGCCATTGGCCCCAGTCTGCTCTGGCCGAGCAGGGGCTGCGCGTTGGCGATGTTGCTGGACCCCGCGGTGGAGTAGCGCACGTGGCCGATCGCCGAGGTGCCGGTCAGCGTTTCCAGAACGCTGTCGCTGAACACATCGGCAACCAGGCCCATTCCCCGGTGGAGGTTGAGCGTGCCCTCCTGTTGTACCGCGATCCCGGCGCTTTCCTGCCCGCGGTGCTGCAGCGAATAGATCCCGTAGTAGACGATCCGGGAGAGGTTGCGCGCCTCCTCCGTGTCGGCGCCGGGGGTGAAAATCCCGAAAACGCCGCACTCATCGTGGAGTTTGTCGTTCATTACAGCACCTCCTTCAGGCGACGAAGTATCTCGCGGTAGGCTTCCATCACATCGCCGAGATCACGGCGAAAGCGATCCTTGTCCAGCTTTTTCCCGCTCCCGACTTCCCAGAAGCGGCACGTATCCGGTGAGATCTCATCCGCCAGGAGAAGGGTACCCGCGGAATCGGTCCCGAACTCCAGCTTGAAATCGATCAGGTCGATCCCCGCTTTCGCAAACAGTTCCGTGAGCGCCGTGTTTACCTGGCGGGCGATTCCGTAGATTTCCTGGAGCTGCTCGTAGGTTGTGACCCCGATCGCCACCGCGTGGGAGTCGTTGATCAGCGGGTCACCGAGTTCGTCGTTCTTGTAGCTGAGCTCCAGCACCGTTGTGGCAAGCTCCGTGCCCTCGTCCAGACCAAGACGTTGTGCCATCGTCCCGGCGGCGCGATTGCGGACGATCACCTCCAGCGGCACGATCGATACGCGGCGGCAGATCTGGTCGCGCGGACCGATACGCTCCACAAAGTGGGAGTCCACGCCGCGTCCGGCGAGATATTCGAAGATCAGGGAGGTGATCTCGTTGTTGAGTTCACCCTTGTGTGCCAGACGATCGAACTTTTTACCGTTGTAGGCGGTGGCGTCGTCCTTGTAGTGGACGCAGATCAACTGTTCGTCGTCGGTGGGGAAGATCTGTTTTGCTTTTCCTTCGTACAAAAGTGAGTCAAAGTCTACGGTCATCGGCATGCCTCCCGTGCACGTACGTACCAATAAAAAAATCCGCTCAATCCCGAAGGAAAGGCGGATTACGAACCAACACCAAACCCGAACTACCTGTTGGTAGCGCAGGGTTCCGGTTGGAGAGAGCGGAATCCGCCCATAGGAGGAAGATTTACGGCCTTCCTGTAGAGACTCCCGGACCGTATTACCGGGATTATATGGGCGTGACGATGTCGTCCTCGCGCGTCGCGTGGGTCCCGCGGTCAGCGGAAATACGCGACGCCGTTTTCAAAGATCTTCATATCCTCGACAGGCGGCATGTTGCGGTACAGTCCCGGACGGATGCGCTCATTATGAGCCATCTTCCCGAGAATTCGCCCGTCGGGAGAACAGATCCCCTCAATTGCAGTGTGGGAACCGTTCGGGTTGTACTCTACATATTGTGTCGCGATCTGTCCAGCCGCCGCAAGGGACGCAATTTGCTGCGGCGTCGCCACCAGGCGTCCCTCGCCGTGGGAGATCGGTACCGTGTAACTTCGGTCGGTCGGCGTTCCCGCCAGCCACGGTGAGCGGGTGCTGCTGACCCGGGTCTCGACAAACGCGGAGATGTGGTGCAGTCCGGCGTTCAGGTACAGGCTCATCTCCGGTGTCAGCCCGAGGCGATCTGCGCCTCCCGGAAGAAGGCCCATGCGCACCAGTGCCTGAAACCCGTTGCAGATGCCCAGGATGAGCCCGTCGTTGCGCTCCACGAGCACCCGGACCGCATCGAGGAGTCGTGGATCCCGAAACACCGCCGCGATGTACTTGCCCGATCCGTCCGGCTCATCTCCGGCGCTGAATCCGCCGGGGAACATCAGGATTTCGGCGGTACCGATCGTGGCGGCGAGCTCTCCGATGGAACGATCCAGGTCAGCCGACGAGTGCGCACGGAACACCGGTGTTTTCACCACCGCCCCGGCGTCCGTAAACGCCCGCGCCGAGTCGTATTCGCAGTTGGTTCCCGGAAACACGGGAATACACACCCGCGGGTGCGTCACCGCCGGTGCCCGGCGGGACCGGCGCGGTGCCTGACCGGCCGTGGCCGCGGCGTGGTCGCCAGTGGATTCGTCACCGGCGCTCACCGGCGACGGATGGCTGCCGGTGGGGAAAAACGGCTCCAACGGTGCGACCCACGCGTCCCGCAGTTGGTACAACGGGATCGCCGCAGCGCCGATCCGGATTTCCGCCCGGGTCGCATCCGGCGCCGCGTCAACGATGGGACCGCGTCGGTCCGCGCGGAGGGTGGCAGCTGACGGGTCCGGACGGACCCGCCCGATAACGGTGAACAGCGGATCCGAAACGAACGCAGCCGGCGGAACGTCGGCAAACTGGAGGTACAGCGCCACGTTCATCTGTGACCTGGATGTCGTCGCTTCCGGTGGTACCGCGTGGGGTGGGGCCTGAGGGACGCAGGTGGTCTGCTCCGCAATACGGGTCAGCGCCGCGGCATCCAATTCCAGGGTGCACCAGTTGCCCATCGCCGCAGTGGTCAACGCCGGAATCAGCCCGCTTTCGCCGATGACACCCGCCGCTCGGACCGTCCCGTCCCCGATCGCCGCCTCCGTGAGATCCAGCACGCGTTGCAGTTCCGCGGCATCGGGCAGTCCGTCATTCCCGACCGGCGGTGCCATGACAGCTATCGCCCCCCCTTCGGCGGAAAACTCCGGTCCGACGATTCGCCGTTCCGACTCGGCGCAGAAGGAGAACGAGACGAGCGTGGGCGGAACATCAAGTTCTGCAAAGGTGCCGGACATGCTGTCCTTGCCGCCGATCGCCGGGGTGTCCAGAGCGAGTTGCGCTTCCAGAGCACCAAGCAGTGCGGCGTAGGGGAGTCCCCAGCGCGCAGGGTCCTCGCCGGTGCGGGGAAAGTACTCCTGGAGGCTGAGGCGAATGCGGTTCCGCCGCGCCCCGGCACATACCAGTCGCGCCACCGACTCCACCACCGACAGGTAGGCGCCGTGGAACGGAGAGTACGTCGAAGTGCGGGGGAAGAAGCCGTAGGACATCATCGACGCGGTGGTTACGTCACCGGCGGGATGGGGGATGCGCGCTGCCGCTACCGCCGACGGGGTGAGGCGATAGCGACCACCCCACGGTGCAAGCAGCGTCGCCGCCCCGATCGTGGCGTCAAACATCTCGGAAAGACCTTTCCGGGAGGCGACATCAAGGGCGCTCATCCTGCCGAGCCACGTCTCAGGGGAAGCGATTCCTGACGACGTGAGTCCGAGTGATTCGGTCGGCGGCGCGTCGTGTTCGTGCCCGCCGTGTACCGTCCCGCCGCCGGCATCCGTCGGTGCTGACACAACCACGGTCGTCCCGCGGGGGGCCCCGTTGGTGTCAAGAAAGCCACGGGAGAGGTCCACGATTCGTTGGCCCCGGTGGGTCATGACAAGCCGTTCCGTTTCGGTGACCTGGGCGATCACCGTCGCCTCCAGGTTTTCCGCGGCGGTCGCCTGAATCGCGCTCTCCCGGTTCTCCGGAGCCACAACCACCGCCATTCGCTCCTGGCTCTCGCTGATCGCCAGCTCCGTTCCGGTCAGACCGTCGTATTTCACCGGAACGGCATCCAGATCTATCGTCACACCCCGGGCGATCTCTCCCACCGCAACCGAGACACCGCCGGCGCCGAAATCGTTGGCGCGCTTTACGATCGAACTGAACGAGGCGTTGCGAAACAACCGTTGTAACGCCCGCTCCACCGGCGGGTTTCCCTTCTGCACCTCTGCGGAGGCTTCGGTGATTGAGTGTACGCTGTGAATCTTGCTGGAACCGGTGGCACCGCCGCAGCCGTCGCGGCCGGTGCGTCCGCCGATAAGTACGACCAGGTCCCCCGCCTCGGGGCGCCGGTGATCTACCTGGGAGACCGGCGCTGCGCCGATAACCGCCCCGATTTCCAGTCGCTTGGCGACATACCCGGGGTGATAAAACTCGGCGACCACCCCGGTGGCGACACCGATCTGGTTCCCGTAGGAGGAAAACCCGCGAGCCGCCTGGGTGGTAATCGTCTGCTGCGGCAGTTTCCCCGGTCTCGTCTCCGCCAGCGACGCCCGCGGGTCGCCTCCACCGGTTACCCGCATCGTTTGGTGGACGTATCCGCGCCCGGACAGGGGGTCGCGAATGGCACCGCCAAGGCACGTCTCAGCGCCACCGATCGGCTCGATCTCGGTGGGGTGGTTGTGGGTCTCGTTCTTGAAAAGGAGGTACCACGGCTCGCTGTCGCCGGCGGTTTCCACGGAGATCTTCACCGTCGCGGCGTTGATCTCCTCCGAGACGAGGAGATCCGGAAGCGCCCCCCGCCGGCGGGCCCGCCGGGCGGCAATCGTGGCAAGCTCCATCAGGGTGGGCGGCGCCGCGGCGCGGTCCCGGTCATACACCTCACCGCGGATCCGCAGAAAGCGCTCGTGGGCGCGGCGGATCGCCTGCGCCGCGGCGCCGTTCCCCTCAATCAGGATCTCCTCCAGTCGCGTTTCAAAGGTGGTGTGCCGGCAATGGTCGGACCAGTAGGTGTCCAGCACGCGCACCTCCGTTTCCGTCGGGGGGCGCTGTTCCTCCTCCAGGAAATAGCGCCGGCAGACCGTGACGTCCGCCGGAGACATCGCAAGTCCGAGTTCCCCGGGTGCCAATTGGAAGAACCGTTCGAACAGCGGAACCGGTGGCGGCGCGTGAGCGCCCGCGGCAAAATGCGCCGGGGCGAACGGATCGCACAGGCGGGAATCAACCTGATTGACGATCTGCCCGGTCACCCGGTGGATCTCATCATCGGACAGCGTATTCGGTACGGTGAAAATTTCAGAAACCCGGACCGCAGGTCTGATGCCACCGGAGAGGATCTCCATCGCCTCCGCTGCGGAATCCGCGCGCTGATCAAACTGACCGGGAAGATACTCCACCGCAAACGCCCGGTGGTGTTCAAGGTCCGGAGGCGTCGTGTACACCGTATCGGTTACCGGATCGGACAGAACGGTGGAAATCGCCGACGGAACGATGTCGCCGGGCAGGTCGACGACGTCGTAGCGAAGGATACGGCGCAGCGCCGTCAGATCGGGCAGGTCAAGCAGATGCGCCAGATGCCGACCGGTGCTTCGTGCTCGATCGGAATACGATCGCTTTTTTTCAACGTAAACCGTGAAGGTGGTATCGCCGTCGGTCACCGGGAATCCTCACCGGGAACAAACCGGCGCTCTATTTCGCCCATCGAGTTCTCAACCGCTTCGCGCTGTTCGTCGAGAAAGCGATTCATCCGGTTGCGGATATCGATGTCGGTAATGCCGATCATCCGGAGGGCAAGCAGTCCCGCGTTGTGCGCGCCATCGATCGCAACGGTGGCAACCGGTACCCCCTTGGGCATTTGCACGATCGACAGCAAGGAATCGATCCCGTGGAGCGCCCGCGTCTGGACCGGTACCCCGATCACCGGCAGCGGTGTCATCGCGGCAACCATGCCGGGCAGATGCGCCGCCCCGCCGGCGCCGGCGATAATGACCCGGATGCCACGGTCTGCGGCTCCCCGGGCAAACGAGACGAGACGCTCCGGCGTGCGGTGGGCGCTTACCACCGTCATTTCATACGGATACGCGAACTCCTCGCAAATCTGCGCCGCCTGTTCCATCACCGGCCCATCCGACACACTTCCCATGATTATCGCGATCATTTCAACTTCCTTTTCAGTGCAGAGTTGCCGGTTATACCGTTCCGTTTACGCCGATCCGCCGCCACGCGGTGTGCGCGTGCTCCCACGCATTTGTCCCGGTGACGGTGATGTGTCCCATCTTGCGTCCCGGGCGGCTCTCCCGTTTCCCGTACAGATGGAGATGCACGCCGGGGATCTGCAACGCCGCGGCGACGCCGCTGTACGCCGTCGGTCCCGCCACCGGCCCCCCGAGAAGGTTGCGCATGACTGCCGAGCGGTGAAACGCGGTGCTACCCAACGGTAAATCCAGGATCGCCCGAATATGCTGTTCGTACTGACTCGTCTCGGCCGCCTCGATCGTCAGGTGCCCCGAGTTGTGGGGGCGCGGCGCAATCTCGTTGACCAGAACGGCACCGCCGTCGTCCACGAACAGCTCAACCGCAAAGACGCCCGCGCCGGGAAGCACCGCAACCGCCGCACCGGCAACCTCCCGCGCGCGTTCCCGCTCGTCGGGGGTAACCGTCGGCGGGTAGATCACCGCGTCCACCAGGTTGAGGTTCGGGTCAAAGTGCATCTCCACCGGATCGTATATCGCCGTTTCCCCGGACCGGGAACGTACGACGATCACCGCCAGTTCCGTTTTTACCGCAACCGCCGCTTCCAGATAGCACCGGTTGTCCCAGGGCAACGGACTGTCGGGGAGCGTGCCGTCTGAACGCCCCCCCCGGTGGATCACAACACCGCGCCCGTCATAGCCGCCGCGCCGCGTCTTTTGCACCAGCGGATAGCCAAACGCCGCCACCGTTGTTGCATCGTCATCTTCAATTGCGGCGAAACGCGGCATCGGGATTTCCGCCCGCGCAAGAAAACGCCGCTGTACCAGTTTGTCCTGGATAATTTCCAGCGTCGCCGGGGACGGTTCTACGGGAACGCCGGTGCGTCGAAGTGCACCGGGATCCCCCCGTTCGATCTCGTACGAGAGGATGTCACATCCGGCGGCGAGTTCAGCAATCGCCGCAGGGTCGTCAAGGGATCCGCGAACGTGGCGTACCGCCACCCGCGCCGCCGGTGGTGACCGGTCGGGATCGAGGATATGGATCTCCACATCCAGCCGGGACGCCGCCTCAGCAAGCATCAGTCCCAGTTGCCCGCCGCCGATGAGTCCCACCCGTTGTACCGGACTGCGCCACGTGTTCACGCGCTCCAGCATAGAAAGGCGGATCACGCCGGTCAAGACACGGCGCCGGACCGGGCGGTTCTGCACCCCCGCAACACCCGCCGCTTACCGCAGCTCCGCGCGCACGTATTCCTGCACTTCCAGGGCCTTTTCTTCGCTGATACCCGTGCTCTTGGCGATAATGTCCGCCGGTGTTTCCAACAGCGCGTCGATTCCGGGAAACGCCCGCATGATCCGTGCCGCCCGTCGCGGTCCGATCCCGGGAACCTTCTCGAGGGCGGAGGTGACGATATCTTTCTTCTGAAGTCCCGCCCGGTAGGTGGTGGCAAACCGGTGCGCCTCGTCACGTACGTGTTGCAACACGCGCAGCGCCGGGTTCGCCTCGGGCAACACAATCGGCTCACTTTGTCCGGGAACAAAAAGCTCTTCCTCGCGTTTCGCGATTCCGACGATCGGGATTTCCAGGTCCAGAGCGGTCAGTATCTCCGCAGCTGCGCTGACCTGTCCCTTGCCGCCGTCGATGAGAATCAAATCCGGGCGGGGGAGCTTTTCGTTTTTGACCCGGCTGTACCGACGCGCCAGCACCTCGCGCATCGCGGCAAAGTCATCGATCTGACCCTCCGCCAGCGTCCGTATCCTGAACCGCTTGTACTGGCTCTTGTCGGGAACCCCGTTCGAAAAACTGACCAGGCTCGCGACGGTGTTACGGCCCCCGACGTGGGCGATGTCGAATCCTTCGATCCGCAGCGGGACGTGTGTCAGATCGAGCGCCGCCGCCAGGTCTTCCAGTGCGGGAAGGTCGCCTCGCTGCCGGACGCGCTTTTCCAGTTCCTGCCGCGCGTTCTCCGTGCACAGCCGAAGCACCGAAGCATCCCGGGCTGTCTCGGGGGTGCGGATCGTCACCTCAACGCCGAGATCATCCCGGAAGTAGCGCTGCAGAGGTTCCAGATCGCCCAGAGATGATGATGTGTACAACTGCCGCGGCGGCGTTCCGGTGGAGCTGTAGAACTGGACCACAAACTCCGCCAGGTTTTCCTCGTCGGAGCCGGGAAGTTCGGCGTGAAAAATGTTGCTTCCCACCATCTTCCCCGCCCGCATCTGAAAGACGACAAATGTCGACAGCTCTTCTCGTGACGCGTAGCCGATATAGTCGCGCACCTCCGGATCAAAGTCGACGATGCGCTGTTCCGTCTCGATCTCCTCCAGGGCCCTGGCGGCGTCCCGATATTCCGCCGCCTTTTCGAATTGCATATCCGTACTGGCGCGCTCCATCTTTTCACGCAGTTCCGTGCGGAGCTTCGCCGTTTTCCCCGAGAGTAGCGCCGTGATCGCTTCAATTCGTTCCATGTATTCCGCGTGGCTCGTCTTCCCGGCACACACCGCGGCGCACCGACCGATGTGCCAGTACAGACACGGCCGTTCACGGTGTTTGATCTGCGGGGTGCGGCATTTGCGCAGCGGATAAAGGCGATCGATCAGCTCGAGATACGCCTGCAGACGCCACACGTTGGGATAGGGCCCAAAATAGCGACTGCCGTCCTGAACGATCCGGCGCGTTCGGAACACGCGGGGATATTCGTCAGCGGTAATTCGGATCACCGGATATGTTTTACCGTCTTTCAGATTGATGTTGTACTTCGGGTTGTGGCGTTTAATCAGGTTGTTCTCGAGAAGCAGCGCCTCGTATTCGTTTCCTGTCAGCAGATAATCGATCTGCGCCACCCGGGACATCAGGATTTCCGTCTTGATCGGCAGTTCCTTTGCAAAGTAGGAACGCAGGCGGGCGCGGAGATTCTTCGCCTTTCCGACGTAGATAACCGTACCGTCACCGTCTTTCATGATATATACGCC
>JAQIBO010000051.1 GCA_027859055.1 Spirochaeta sp. | reverse complement strand
CTCTGCAACACGACGCGCAGCGCCCGCCGATTCCGCGCTTCGGGCGTCGTCCAGGACCAGAATCTGCCGGACGGCAGAACCGGGCGAGAGGGCACTCCAGACCGACTCGAGGCTGCGTTTGAGCGTATCCGGTCGGTTGCAGGTAGGTATCACAAATGTTCCCATCGTTGAGAGAAACGGTACCACACCTTGGGTTCCCCGACAAATACGCCCGAGAGACCTTGCGCCAACGACGATGATCCAAGATGATAGATCCGGAACAGGCATGAAAGTTGCGGTCATCACCCCGTATCACAACGAATCACGGAGCACTCTGCAACGGGTGATCGGTTCCGTTCAGGAACAGACGGCCCCCGTGGACCACTTTCTCGTCGCTGACGGAACTCGCCAAGCGTGGATCGATGAAGTACCAGGTATCCGACACGTCCATCTCGACCGCGCCCATAGCGACTACGGCGCTACCCCACGTATGACCGGCTTTCTCCTCGCCACGGCAGAAACATATCAGGCAATCGCCTTTCTTGACGCTGATCACTGGCTGGGTCCGGACCACGTCGCCAGGTGCCTGGCGATCGCCGCCGACAACGAGAACCTGGATTTCGTGATCCCCCGCAGACAGGTACTACGCGCCGACGGCTCGCCGCTGCCTCTTGAGGATGAGGAGATCGACGAGGGATTTATCGACACCAGCTGCCACTTTCTCCTGCCCGGAGCATACAGCGCGGTGGCAACGTGGGGCACCGCGCGAAAACCCGCCCCGCGTAACGGCCCCCGGCACATCTTCCTGTACAATCTCGCGTCCGAACCCTACCGCGCCGCGTGGATCGATGAACCTACCGTTTTTACAACGTGTCGGTGGGCATCGGTGTACCACCACGTTGGAGAAACGCCACCTCCGGAAGCGAGCCCCATCTCCCGCCGACCGATCTGGGTCCTCGGAGACGGGCGTAGCGGTACCACGTGGCTCTTTGAGCTGATCAACTACCACTACCGCTACCGCGCGTTCTTTGAACCGTTCAACCCCGGCCCGTCAAAACCGGGCGTAGAGGTCGGGCTGCACCGATATCTCCATCCCGAGGAGTCCCACAGGGATCTCGAAAAGCACCTCGCGGATATCTTTTCGGGACGGTTCAACGAGGCGCGCCGCCCCAATGCCCGCTCCGCGCTATACCATCGTGTCCTGCTCAAGGATATCTACGCCAACCTGTTCGCACATTGGGCACACCAACGCTTCCCCGATGTAAAGATTGTTCTGTTGATACGCAACCCCTTTGCGGTTGCGGCGTCCAAGCTCAACGTACAGCACTGGTTTCCAAAGTCTGATCTTGATCTGATTCTCTCTCAGGAACGCCTCGTGGCAGATCATCTACGGGAGCATCTTCCGTTGCTGCACAAAGTTGCCCGCAAAAACGATTTCGTGATAAATAAGATCGCGATTTGGGCGGTGATCAATTCGGTGCCTTTGCAGCAATTTGGCACGGACGCCCTGCATGCGGTCGGGTACGAAGACCTCATGGAGAACCCTCCCGAGGTTCTGAAACGCCTGTTTGCCTTTCTTGACGACGATCAGGCGACGGTCACTACGGTCCCCTCACAGCAGATCATCGACCGCCCCAGCTCCTCAACGGTCCATCGATCAACCGAGGGGCCGGAACAGATCCTGCCGTCCGAGAAACCTGAAAAGTGGGAACTGGTTCTCACCCGGGAACAGATCAGATGGGGGGAGCGTATTCTACAGAGTATTCACCTGCCACAATTCTATTCCGATAGAACGACAAAGATCCCTGACTGAAATATTCCTATCACCGACTTCCCGCAACCCAATTCATACCTATTGAATCTCCGCAGGTATTCTCGGGTTCAGCTAATGTAATAATCGCTGAAGTCGTCACTACCACTTCCAGGATTACCGGAATAGGGCGAGGAAACCTGGTCGCCAGCACCGTCCAATACTACTGGTATCGATTGTTACCACGAGATGTGCCCACAATAGAAATCGTCCCAATAGATTGAACTCCCAACACCCTCAGTTGCAACCACAAGTATTGAGAGTTTAATCGCCTACAAACCGAAAAACCGGACAAGCAGAAAATCTCAGAAACCCGGCAGCCCGTATGCACTTATATAGTTAGTGCTAAGGCTACTTTGATAAAAGTAGCCAAAACCGTAAAAATCACTACTATTGAGTGAAAATCCTGAATAAAGTGAAGCGAATTGAAGGCTGACCGCTTCACCTGCCGCGGGGTTTATCACCTTCGATACATAGAAAAAATTATTGGTGCCCGGCGACTTATTGCTACGTTCTTCCCATGTGGTAATCATGACCCGCCAGCTCTTTCCGGGTGCCACCGCGATCGATTGAGAGGTAAGCGGCTGTGAGAGAGAATCTCTCGGGCCACTTTCGCCAACCAAGTCACCGTCAGTATTTACAACCACGTTCGTGTACCAGTCAGGGTAGGTACTACTCCAAGGCCCTGGAGTCGTTGGTATCCCAGTATTCCCATCCAGCAGTTCAAAATAGAGCGGTGGTCCGCCGAACGATCCCAAATCGTAACCATCACCCGCAATAACGATCGTCGCTGGCTCCACCGGTGTCGGTGTCGTCACTGGTGCCGGTTCGGGTTCAATCCCGTATCTGCTCTGCAGGAACGCGTCAAACGCAGCATAATTATCGCCGAGGCTGAGGTTGACCGTCTTCGTTTCTCCACCATCGATCGTGACGAGCGTATATCCGATCCCCCCCGTGCCGGTGAAGCTCCCAGCTGTCATAACTACCAGATACTCGTTACCTGCCCTCAAACCGCGAAAACTGTTGCTGCCCGAAGTGCCCGTAAAGAACTGCGCTTGCAACTGAATTGCAGGAAACGATACATCGACGATTAGATCTCCAAAACTCGCGGTAGGATCGGACAGTGCCGTAAAAAACTGGTCAAAGAACGCATCGAACGCGGTCTCGACCTCGGTGAAAGCCTGCTCGGCCGCGGCATCGTCACCACGCATCAGACTATCGGATACGACGTAACCAAGGAAAAACCCATCGTAATCCTCAATCGCGGACGCCCCAAGATCGCCGCGATCGATGAGGAGGGTAATCCCACCCTCCTTTGCGTCTTCCGGAGTCCAGAAACACCCGGTGAGCATCAGGATCGCGAGGGTTATCGCCGTCGCGATCACGATCCGACGGGTTGTTCTGTAGTTGCGTGTCATCTTCATCTCGTTGCCTCTCCTCGCGATCATTGCAATATCCGCCAGTTGATCGTCAGGCCGCCGCTGTCACTCGTCTGTACCGTTGGTTGCTCGGCGCCCGGTCCGACCGAGATCGTCACCGTGCTCCCGCTCTCTGCCGACTCGGAGGGTTGTTCCGGCGCTCCGTCTCCCGCCGCACTACTCTGTTCTCCCTGTGCCACTGAGACCGCCTCGTTGAAGCGGTTGGCGAGGATCACGATGCCCTCGGCTACAGAGAGGTTTGCTCCATCAAAGCTGAAATCGGTGCCGCGGACCGACGCCGTTGCGATCGGACTGCGCACCTGAAACTCGGCGCGGTTGCCTCCAGTTCCACGAACGTTGGCGCTGATCCGTCCTACCGGGAGGTTGATCCCGCTGCGATCGGTGCCCGCCTCGGTCACCAGCTCCTCGATCTGCATCCGCGTCAGTTGCGCAACCTCCACAACGCTCTCCCCAACCTGGATCGTTGCGCTGGCGTTGAAGCTCGTGGAGATCATCGCACCCACCGGAACTACCGTGCCTACCTCCGCCGCAGCCCAGGGTGCGTTCTCAGAGGTGCGCAACTCCACTTTGCCCCTCATATCGGTGATCGTCGCGTCAAGCGCGCCTGCGATCCCGACGACGCTGAAGATCAGCGCAAGGGTGATTATCGTCTGTGTCTTCCGTACCATACGTACCTTCCTCTCGACGCCTCAGAAGGACGCCGATACCTTCATCCGGAGGAGATACTCCGGTTTTCTCTCATTCGTAAACGCTCCGGATGATCCGGTTCCCGGCCAGAACGCGCCGGCGGTGATCGAGGTTCCCAGGTCACTCAGCGCACGCCATCCTACGTTGACCGAGACCTCCGTCCCCGCGTAGCGCCCGTCGTCACTTACTACCGCGCCAAAGGAGTCGATTGGTTGCTCATCGCTCATGCGCCAGAGCATCCGCGTGGTGATCCCGGTCTGGATATCACGGATCATCCGGGTGTCGCCCCCGGCAAACGGGCGTACGCCGTAGGTGGCCTCGCCGTAGGCGATATTCTCAAGCGGTATATCCGAGACAAGTCCCGCCTGTCCGCCAGAGATCGTATAGAAGTTGTCCTCTTTATTCCCCGCTCCGGAGACAACCACCCCGCGAATTGCAAATCGGGAGGAGTTCCAGTCCGGACGGAAGTACCTGACCCGAGCCGAACCAAGTATTCCAAGGTCATTCTCTTTCTCCCCGGCAAGCTCCCGCGTGGAAGGAGAGAGGTAGAACCCGATGTCCTGAAAGAGTCCGGAGGCGAGCGGTCCATCGATCCGTACGCCAAAATAGTTGGAGTCGAGGGTGTCTTCCTGTTGTTCCTCGTCGGCGTCCCGGAGGTCCCACTGCCCGATGTAGGCGGCGGTAACCGACTGCCTGAGAATCAGCCCCGGCAGGGTAATCTCACTGAGAACGATATAGCGCGGCGGGCCCCAGAACACCTCGTCGTCGCCGGAGTCTGCGTCATCAGCACCGCTCATCCGTATACCGGAGACGGGGTTGAGGATCAGTCCGGTGTATCCGGTACCAACGCGGGCGCGCAGCACAGGATGCGACCAGGTGATATCGGCACCGTCCAGCGTGTGGCTGAAAATCTGCCCACTCGCGTCTACCGCACGAAACCGGCCAACGGTAGCGCGCAGGACCGATGCGGAGCCGCCGAATCCCGGTACGATCACGTCCAGCTTTGCCCGGTCCAGGTCGAACAGGTACGGCCGGTCATCGGTCCAGGTGTAGCTCGGTTGCACCTCTACCTCGTAGGTGGACCCGCCGTCCCCGGCGGTAAAGAGGCTCCGCAGCCACAGCGCCGTGTTGACCGAGAACGCGCTGTCCGGCTCATCGAGGTGGTCGGCAAACGTCCCGGACCCGGTACCGTCGACGGTGCCACCCCACGTGATCTCCTGCCCCGGGAGCGCCGGCACCGCGAGGAGGGTTGCAAGTGAAAGAACTGTGAACAGAATCATTGCAGAACGAAGTTCGATTTTCCAGAAATGTGTCATCGGAGTCTCCCCTCTTCCTCAAGGGCGAGGACACGGCCGACGATGCGCATCGCCCGTTCTCCCGAGAGCTCCATTCGCGGGTATGCGCGTCCCTGGATCACGTTGCGAAACGCGAGTTCCCGCGCTGCGTAGCGTGGACGGGAGGTGATCGTGTACATCCATCCGCCGCTGATCCCGAACGTTTCCATCGTGAGGAGTGAGAACTCCCCGAGGGTAACCGGATGATCCGGCGGGTAACCGAGTGGCGTCTGCGGTAGGCGTGCTGAACCACCGGTCGAGCCGTTGGAGCGGCTTGCCGGGCCCGACTCAAAAAGACGGTGTGCTTCCTCCACGGTGGCGTCATCATCGATGATCCCTCCTGCGCTGAGGAGGAGGTAGATCGCGTGTCCGTAGTCTATCTGATCCTGCGCGAGGACTTCATCGATGATCTGGTTTGACTGGGCGGTCACATGGCCGACGGCCCCGATCAAAAGAAGAATTGCTACCGTTGTCACTGTGCGTTTTTGCATATGCGTTCCTTCCGGATCTTCGCTCTACTCAATTTAGCACGGGCCGGCGCACTATACCAGCATATTGTGACCAGGAATCCGATCTCTCGCGGCGATTTCGTTGCCCCATCTAATATTAGTATCTAAATTAGGTATAGATCCCGGGGTGCCACCCCCGGGAGGTCGTTCTTACGATGTCGAGGAGGACATGATGAAGACATTTGGAGCTCGCGCGTTTGCGGGCGTTGTTGTACTTGCTGTGTTGACGATTGCCGGGTGCGGTTCCCCCGCCGGCGGCGGGGACGCTGATGCAAACGGTTCTGCCGCGGGAAGCACCGCGGAGAGTTCCTCCCGCGGGAGCGGATCGGCGCTGGACGAGATTCTTGAGCGCGGGACGATCCGCGTGGGGACCACCGGCGATTTCTATATGAGTTTTATCGATCCGGAGACCAACGAACGGCGCGGTTACGATGTGGATCTGGTAAAGAAACTGGCCGCCGACATGGGGGTAGAGGTTGAGTGGGTGGCCACCGATTGGGCCAACCTTCTCAGCGGGATCGCCGCGGGAAAATACGACATCACCACGGGCGCGAGCTACAATATGGGACGCGCCAAGACCGCGGGATACACCCTGCCGGTCATCAATGTAGGTACGGTGCCGCTGGTGCGGCGGGAGGACCGGGCGCGGTTTGAGAGTTGGGAGTCGATCAACCAGCCGGAGGTTGTGACCGCCGCCCGTCTCGGTACGGTCTTTGAGGACCAGGCGCGGGCGCTTGTACCGGATTCTGAGCTGAAGCTGATCTCCCAGCCCGCCACGGAGTACCAGGAGGTACTCTCGGGGAAGGCGGATGTCGCGATCACCAGTCTCTTTGATGCTGCCAATCTGGTGGGGCAGTACGAACAACTCGCTATCGCCGACGTAACCCCGGCAGCGCGCAACGCGATCGGTCTCCTTGCTCCCCGGGATGATCAGGAGCTGATCAACTATCTGAACGTCTGGATCACGATGCAGGACCGCAACGGGTATCTTGACGAGCTACGGGCGACATGGAACCTCAGCCAGTAACCACCGATATTGAGAACGCTCCACCGCCCGGTGCCCGCGGCGGTGGAG
>JAQIBO010000533.1 GCA_027859055.1 Spirochaeta sp. | reverse complement strand
CTTCCTGTCAGCCCACGGAATCCATTATCGGCAGGTTCTTTAATTAATGGGAAAGACTGCCGGGCGGGGAACAATTAGTAATCGACCATCAGTCGTGAGGTTTCGGTTAACCGGGGAATCTGACACTTTCTTCAGACACTGGTTCTCCCGCGGGGCAACAGAGATCCGACCCAAAGACTAATTCGCTCACTGACAACGGGATACATGATCACGAAAAGTGCGTCCGGCTGTCACCTCCGGGGGGGCCGAGGAACAAGTTTCACCTCGAGACATAAGAACTCATTCTTGAAGACAGGGGCGGCCTCTTGGGCTGTAAGAATGAGGGGGAATTCCTATGTCCTTACTACCGAATATCGTTTCTCTCACTGAATGGTGCTCGCTCTTACCCAATCAGTACGGAAGTTCTTGCTACTTTCACTGACGTATCGGAAAGCGATCTCATCCGGTTGGACATCTGAGGGAACTTCAACACTAAACCAACCCCGAGCTATGTCGCCCGTGACGATCTCGGCGTTCGGATCAAAACTGGGTCGCTTCGGTCTCGACAGGACCAGGTCATATGAATATCCATCGTCATCTCGACATTCGATTTTTCCTCCAATCTAAATATTAAATGAAACTGGTTGTGAACCGCTTGTATTGTCGACGAACACTTCGACAGCAACGTAACGGAAACCATCGTCCGGCCCAAAGTACTCGACGGGTACATCATTGTCGTAAGCGGTGAATTCTATCGAAGCTCCACTGTCTGGAAGAACGAAACGGTTAGGTTCTTCCGAACGTGCGTCTTGCACCCATTCGTATGTACCATCACCAAACAGAAGTACTATACGTCCGTCATCAGTCTTGGCCGTCTGCTGCGCAGGGATGTTTTCGGTAGAGGAGACCATGAGGAAGAGCGAAGTAACAAATAGTAAAAAGGGTCGGACCATAATAGACTTCATTCCCGGTATTATACACTTTGTAAGAGTCATCCGTCCAAATATCGATTAGAACGTTTCTTCAATACCGAGCTCTTTTACTGCACTTGTTCCCATAACATTCTTGGAATACGATGCGAAATATGTTCCATTTTCTGCGACCGACGGTGGGCTCGTGATTTCGCTCGACAATTTAAGTGTTGGTAAACGAATTGGAGGACTCCACAACAGCGGCTATGTGGTCCTCAAAGGTGTCGAAAGGATTGGTCCCGACGCAGTCAACATATTCTACGTCGACCAGAACGGCGGATTGGGGTCCCAGCTACTATATCGTTCCGATGAGAACCGATTATCCGTTGTAGAAGATTCGGACCTGCCTCCTCTTGATGCCGACGCTAATCTGTTCAAACTCGCCGCCGAGGCGTACCGCATCCGCCTGGCCTACCTGTACGATCCCCTCCTTGCGGTAAACACCTCAGCGGTGGAGCCTTTGCCACATCAGATTTCCGCCGTTTACGAGCACATGCTCGATCGACAGCCATTACGATATCTACTCGCCGACGATCCTGGTGCCGGTAAGACGATTATGGCAGGTCTCTTGATTAAGGAATTGATCCTCCGTGGTGATGTGGAACGATGCCTTATCGTCGTACCCGGGAATCTTGCGGAGCAATGGCAGGATGAACTTCGAGACAAGTTTCAACTTGTCTTTGAGATCATGACCAACGATAAACTCCACGCCGCAGCAACCGGAAACTGGCTCAACGAGGTCGATCTGGTTATCGCTCGATTGGATAAACTCAGCCGGGACGAAGAACTCAGACCAAAGCTTCTGAATACTCGTTGGGATCTGATCATATTCGACGAGGCCCATAAGCTCTCCGCGTCTCGGTACGGGAACGAGATCAAACGGACTCAGCGATTTCGATTGGCTGAAGCGATCTCCCCGATTACACGTCATCTCCTCCTGATGACGGCAACACCGCATAACGGAAAGGAAGAGGATTTTCAACTCTTTCTTTCGTTGTTAGACGGTGATCGATTTGAGGGACGTATTCGTGACGGCGTTCATCAATCTGATTACGAAGATTTGATGCGACGGCTCACCAAGGAACAACTGGTCCGCTTCGATAATACGCCACTCTTCCCGGAGCGCCGCGCATATACGGTCAATTATGAGCTTTCGGATTTAGAGGCGGAACTATACGAAGCGGTAACCCGCTACGTGAGAGAGGAGTTCAATCGAGCGGATCGCCTCGATGAGCAACGCCGTGGAACGATCGGTTTCGCACTAACCGTTCTCCAGCGTCGTCTCGCATCATCACCGGCTGCGATTTATTCATCTCTTGAACGACGCCGGCGCCGTCTCGAAGATCAGTTGCGGGAGCAACAGCTCCTACAACGGGGAAAGCGGTCCCACAG
>JAQIBO010000487.1 GCA_027859055.1 Spirochaeta sp. | reverse complement strand
CTCCGGTACAGGGCAAACAGGACATCGATCTCCTCGGTTTCGCCCTCGGCGTACTTCGCCATGCGAGCCCCTTCGCGCATCTCCAGCAGGCTTTTGCCCGCGAGTGCCGGGAAGAGCTCCGTAATCTGCTCCGCAAGGTCGAGCATGTAAATGTCCACGTTCGGCCCCATGCCTTGCCGAAGCAACCGTTTCTGCAACGGTTCGTCGTAGCACACCAGCTCGCGTCCCACCAGATATTCGCGAAGACGGCTGGTCTCGAGACTGGCGACGCCGGGAACCAGCGCCTCGGTTATCCGGTCCACCTCGATACCGTGTTCCAGCTGGATCGCGTCGACAATCACCGTCTCGTTTGCCGGCCGCGCGCTGATGAGCGTTACCAGCCGGCCGAACACTTCGGTCTCACCGATCGCCAGCGCCTGGCGGACCTTACTGCACACTGCACACGCGCAGAGCCCTTCAAAGGGATACTCATCTCCCACCTTCGGGTTGATGATCGCAACCGCCGGCGGCAGCTCCTCGTGGGGGTTGTGATGGTCCACGATAATCGTATCGATTCCGTGTTCCACCGCCGCGGCAATCTCTTCGTTGTTGGTAATCCCACAGTCAACCGTAACCAGGAGCGTTCCGGATTGAGCGGCGAACGTCTCAACAACTTCCATGGAAAGCCCGTAGTTGGAATCGCCCTCGGGAACGCGCCACTGAACCTCAAGCCCGCGGGCGCGCAGGGTGTCCACCATCACCGCCGTGCTGGTGATGCCATCGACATCGCGATCACCGAACACGAGAACCTGCTCTTTCTCGCGAACCGCCTGGTCAATCCGCTCCACCACGTCCGGCATATCGGCAAACAGAAACGGATCGTGCAAATAGCGAAGGTCGTTTTCAAGGTAATACGGCATTTGTGCGGCGCGGGTGACACCCCGCCGGTGGAGAATCGCCGCGGTGAGAAGATCCGTTCCATATCGGCTGGAGATGCGCTTCACCTCGTCCGCGTCAACCGGTGGCTTGTTCCACTTCATAGCGCCGACAGTTCTTCGAGAATCATTTCATCCGGGCCACCGTCGACCGTTGTACCCGCCTCACCGATCGTGACTCCCGCCTGCACCGTATCAACTGCCTGCCGTACCGCCTCATCGGTGTGTCCCCAGACGTTCATGATCACGTCGCCGGCGGCAACGGTATCACCCGGTTTGCGCAGCAGCTCAAACCCGACGTCGGGATGGACGTCATCGGTTGCGGTGTTGCGCCCCGCTCCGAGGTAGACGCCGCCCATGCCGACTGCGTACGCGTCTATTCCCGTCAGAACGCCGTCACCCGCAGCGGGTATCGTCCCGGCAACCGGTGCGCGAAACGTTCCCAGGCGCTCGTACAGCGCGGCGGGATCACCTCCCTGAGCGCGGATGTTCTCTTCCATCCGCGCCCAGGCGCTGCCGTCGTCGATCGCGGCGCGGCACTGTTGCGCCGCCTCATCAACGGTACCGGCGAGGCCCCCGGCCACAAGCATCCACGCGGTCAGGCGGATTGTGACATTCAACAGATCGTCGCTCCGCCGGTCGTTGGGGACGCGGGTGAGCGCCTCGGGGCAGTTGAGCATCGCCAGAGACTCTTCCACCTCGAGGAAATTGCCGACTTTCGACCCGAGTGGCGCCTCCATCCGTGTCAGGACCGCAGCGACCTTTTTGCCCAGACTTTCTCCAGTGTCAACCAGCGCGCGGGCAAGGCGCCGCGCATCTTCCGGCGTTTTCATGAACGCCCCGGACCCGGTTTTGACATCAAAAACGAGGGCATCGGCGCCCTCGGCGAATTTCTTGGATAGAATGCTCGAGGTAATAAGGGGAATGCTCTCCACGGTCGCGGTCACATCGCGCAGCGCGTACAGCTTCCGATCCGCAGGCACCACGTCACTGCTCTGACCGGTCATCGCAAAACCGCACTGTCCGATGATCTCGGCAAAGCGCTGTGATGTCAGGTCGGTGCGGTAACCCGGAATGGACTCCAGCTTGTCCAGGGTGCCGCCGGTGTGGCCGAGGGACCGTCCGCTCATCATCGGCACCTTGAGACCGCACGCCGCCGCGACCGGAGCAAGTATCAAAGAGACCTTGTCCCCGACTCCGCCGGTCGAGTGCTTGTCGATAAACGGCCCGCTCAGAGCGGAAAGATCTATCGTCCGGCCGGAGTCGATCATCTCCCGCGTCAAATAGCCGGTTTCTTCAGGAGTCATGTCCTGAAAAAAAACGGCCATAAGAAAGGCGGACACCTGGTAGTCCGGAATTGAACCGTCGACGTATCCGCGAACAAGAAAAGCGATCTCCTCGGCTGAGAGAATTTCGCCCTGACGTTTTTTCATTACGATGTCTAACGCACGCATCGTTAAAATGTAACACGGAACGCGCGCCACTAACAGAGGTGTTCGGCGTTACCAGGAGTTAGCCGGTGATGCCCCGGAGTCCGGCGCTCACTTTGAGTGCATTCAACGGCACCGAGATCGCGTCCTGTATCGCCGCAATGACCAGTCGCCGCGCGCGCCGCTCGGCGGAGGGCGGCGGCACCGCCACGCGTACCTCCTGGAGCGACAGGTCCGGTCGGGATGCCCGGAGGAGGAACTCCGCCTCCACGTGGTCCAGCTCCGGCATCTCCCGCGGATCCGGTTGCAGCCCCATTACGCCGAGATATCGCCACAACACGATTGTGCCAAGGACTCCGGCGCCGGACGGATCGTCGTCAAGAAGGGTCAGTGCCGTTGCAATCAGTTGGAATACCTCGTCACCGACCTCACCGGAGGCGTGACTCCGCCACACCACCTCCGCCCACAGACTTGCCTCGTAGTAGGCGTCCAGATCGGCGGATATGTTGAGGGCGTAGCGTTCCACATCAAAATCGGTGATCTTGCTGCGGTCCTGTCGCGGATCCCGGTAGAGCCACGCCGTTCCACGCGCAAACGGCACAACTTTGCCGCGCAGCGAGGAGCGCCGGGAGCGAATCCCGTAGGCAACCGCCGGAAGCAACCCGGCCTCGGCGGTCAGAAGGTCCACCATTGCGTGGTGCTCACCGAACGGAGAGATGCGAATGACGATCGCCGACTGTTGACTGCTGCGGTTCACATTCATAGCTTATAGGTACCGCTCGGAAAAAACGATACCAACTCCGAAGATAAGGACTCGTATACACTATGGCTGAACAAAAGATGGCTGAACAAAAAGAAATACTGCCTGCTGATCAAATTCTTCCAAACAAGTTGTTTCTGATAGCGCTCAACGGGAAGCCGATCTTCCCCGGGCTATTCACCCCGCTGATGATCACCACTCCGGAGGATCTGGAAGTGGTTCAACAGGCGCTCGACGGAGACAAGCACATCGGCCTCGTTATGACTCAGGACGAAGAGGCGGAGGACGTGGCGGTTGATGACCTGCACGAGGTCGGCACCGTTGCCAAAATTCTGAAACGGATCAACCTTCCCGACGGGGGGATGAACGTCTTTGTTTCGACACTCAAGCGCTTTCGAATCAGGAAAAAACTCTCCGCGGATCAGGGGCCGATGGTCGCCGCCGTTGACTACCTCGACGACGAAGAGACCGATACCGATGAGGTGCAGGCGCTCACCAGGGCGATAATCGCGGAGACGAAACAGGTCAGTGAGAACAATCCGCTCTTTTCCGAGGAGATGCGCCTCAATATGGTCAACATCGACCAGCCGGGAAAGATCGCCGACTTCGTCACCAGCATTCTCAACATCGAACGTGATTCCCAACAGGACGTTCTGGCGACGCTCAACGTGCGCAGCCGCCTCGAAAAAGTGCTCATGTTCATCAAGAAGGAACAGGAGCTCCTGCGGATCCAGAAAAAGATTCAAAGTCAGATCAACGACAAGATCGAAAAAAGCCAGCGCGAGTACTTCCTCAAAGAGGAGTTAAAGGCGATCAAGCAGGAGCTTGGAGTTCCGACAGACGCGAAAAGCTCGGAATACCAGCGTTTCAAGGAAGCGATAGACGCCCTGACCCTCGACGATGAGACCCGGAAACAGATCGAACAGGAGCTGGAAAAATTTCAGCTCATGGAGCCCAACTCCTCGGAGTTCACCGTGACGCGGAACTACCTCGACACGGTGATCAACCTGCCGTGGAGCTCCGCCGGTCCGCCGTATCTTGACCTCGGCAAAGCGACACGCATTCTCGACGCCGATCACTACGGCCTTGAAGACGTAAAAGAACGAATCGTCGAGTTTCTGGCGGTTCGCAAGCTGAAAGGTGATATGAAGGGCTCGATTATCTGTCTGGTCGGACCTCCCGGAGTCGGGAAGACCTCGATCGGTAAGTCTGTGGCGCGGGCACTGAACAAGAAGTTCTTCCGGTTTTCCGTTGGCGGTATGCGCGATGAGGCGGAGATAAAAGGGCACCGTCGGACCTACGTGGGCGCGATGCCGGGCAAGGTTATCCAGGGCCTCAAAATCGTCGGAACCAAGGATCCGGTGTTCATGATCGATGAGATCGACAAACTGGGAATGAGATATCAGGGGGACCCGTCCTCGGCGCTGCTTGAGGTTCTTGACCCGGAGCAGAACGTCGCATTTCGGGATCACTATTTGGATCTGCCGTTCGACATCTCCAACATTCTGTTTATCGCCACCGCCAATACCCTGGATAACGTGCCGGCAGCGCTCCTTGACCGGATGGAGGTCATTCGCCTCTCGGGGTACATCGATGAGGAAAAGATCGCGATCGCCCGGAAGTATCTGGTTCCCCGCTCGGCGGAACGGGCGGGCCTCGGACGAAAACAGGTCAAGTACAACAAGATGGCGCTGCGCGGCATCGCCAACGACTACGCCCGCGAGGCGGGGATGCGCCGCTACGAGCAGATGCTGGACAAGATCCACCGCAAACTGGCGCGGGATCAGATCAGTAACGAAAACGCTCCGGAAGTGTACGAGCTCGGAGCCGACTCACTGGAACAGTACCTCGGTAAACCCGTCTTCCCGGAGGAGCTCGGCAAAAAGATCGACCGGGCGGGAATGTCGATCGGCCTCGCCTGGACGCAGTACGGGGGAGATACGCTGATCATCGAGGCGATCAACAACCCGGGAAAAGGAACCTATAAGCTCACCGGCAAGATGGGGGAGGTGATGCAGGAGAGCGCCAATATCGCCTACAGCTACGTCCGTCACGTCGCACAGGATTACGGCGTGGACAGCCGCTTTTTCGACGAGAACGAGATCCATATGCACATTCCGGCGGGAGCGACCCCAAAAGACGGGCCCTCCGCGGGTATCACGATGGCAACAACGCTGTTATCTCTCGCACGGAACAAAAAAATTCGCGCAAAAATGGCGATGACCGGTGAGCTCTCACTGGTCGGGCAGGTCCTGCCGATCGGCGGTCTCAAGGAAAAGACGATCGCCGCTCGCCGAAACGGGATAAAACACGTTATCATTCCCGCGGAAAATGAAAAGGACCTTGATGAGATACCGGAACACATTAAGCGGGGCCTTACGTTTCATCCGGTGGAACGGGTGGAGCAGGTCTTTGACACCGTCTTTGGCGAATCCCGATCCAACGGGGCATAAGCGCAGTGGGTCGGCGACGCGCGGGCGCTTTCGGCGGCACGCCCACACCGCCGGCGTCGTCACCGTGGTCCTGAGCGTGACCGCCGGTGTCGCTGGCGGCGTGACCGGCTGTACGCCCGGTGATGGCGGGCGCACCGCCGCAGACGCCACGGATACGGAGATTACGGCGGAGACGAGCGCCGAAGCGCCCCTCCACCCCGCGTTTTCTCTGACTCAAGGAGATCTTGAAGCGATCTCTGCGGGGCTTCCCGCTGAGCCCGCCGCGGCGATCCGCAATGCACCGGAACGGTTTCTGGACACGCTGGCGCCGGTGCTGGAGACCGCTCCGGATCTGCTGCCCCTTGTCGACAAAACCCACCTCCTTCCCGCGGACTACGAACCGGACGACCTGGTCCCATTGACGACGTACGCGGATCGGTTGACCTTGAACAAAGATGATCTCTCGTTGCGTGCGGCACTGATGCCGGACCTGCTGGCGATGGTCGACGCTGCAGCGGCGGAGGGTATCACCCTCGACATCTCCAGCTCGTACCGGAGCTACGCGTACCAGGAGTGGCTCTTCGGATACTGGGTTGAGCAACTGGGCCGTGAAGAAGCGGAGCGCGTCAGCGCCCGCCCCGGCAGCAGCCAGCACCAGCTGGGCACCACCCTCGATTTCGGGTCGGTGACCGTTGCCTTCGCCGAACACCCGGCGGGAATCTGGCTCGCTGAAAACGCGTGGCGCTTCGGTTTTTCCCTCTCCTACCCCGCCGGCTATGAATCGCTCACCGGGTACGCCTGCGAACCGTGGCATTTTCGCTGGATCACCCCCGCAGCCACCGCGCTGGAGCGGGAATTTTTCGGCGGACTTCAGCAGGTGATGCTGGAGTTTCTTGCCGAACACGGCGCAGCGTTACGACACGCGTACACAGGTTAACAGATTGGTGGGCAACGGGATGGAACTGCTATCACCGGCCGGCAGCCTTGAAAAGCTCAGAATCGCATACCGCTACGGTGCTGATGCCGCCTATATCGGCATCGGCGGTTTTTCGCTGCGCAGCTCCGCGGATACGATCGCTCCGGAACGCCTGCTCACCGATGACAAACTGCTGGAGGATACCCGCACTGAGCTCCGACGCCTCAAAGCGACCGCGGGGCGTCCACGTCGGCTGTACGCGACGCTCAATCTGTTTGCCCACGAACACGATCTCCGGGACGTGAAGCCGGTGCTGACGGCGATTCGGGAGCTTCCGATCGACGCGCTGATCGTTGCGGATATCGGTCTGGTGGAACCGATCCGGCACGCCCTGCCGGAGATGAAACTGCACCTTTCCACCCAGGCAAACTGCACCAACAGCGGCGCCGCCCGGGTATATCGGCAGCTCGGGTTTTCCCGGATCGTCGCCGCCCGGGAGCTCTCTTTATCGGAAATCGCTGCGATCAAAGCGGCGGTCCCGGAGATGGAGATTGAGGTATTTGCCCACGGGGCGATGTGCATGTCCTACTCGGGACGCTGCTTTCTCTCCGCCGCCATGACCGGCCGCTCCGCCAACCGTGGTGACTGTGCACACTCGTGCCGGTGGAACTACGCCGTGGTGGAAGAACAGCGCCCCGGCGAGTACTGGCCGATCGAAGAGGACGGGCGCTTTTCAACGATCCTTTCATCGCGGGATCTGATGCTGTACGACCACATCGGCCGGCTCCGCGACGCCGGGGTCACCTCCCTGAAGATCGAAGGGCGCATGAAAAGCGCCCTGTACACCGCAATCACAACCGGGGCGTATCGTCACGCCGTTGATGCCGCCGCGGCGCGCGAAACCACGCAGGCACGGGACCGCGCCGACAAACCGGCGGACCGCCCCCTCGCCGCCGCGGTGACCGAACGCTGGCGTTCCCTTCTGGATGCTCTCTCACACCGGCCGTACACCGCAGGATTTGCCGTCGGCGACGAATCGGTTCACGTTCCTGCGGAACGATCGGGACCGACGCAGTTCCGCCTCATGGGGATCGTCCGGGAGCGCGTCTCCGGTGGAGCGTCCGACGGCGCCGTGTACCGGGTGGAAACGAAGAACGCGATCCACCGGGAACAACCGCTGAGTATCCTGACCCCCGATGGCGTGGTCCGGGGAATTCCGCGACCGGAGCTTTTCGACGACGATGGCGCCCCGGTCCCCCGAATTATCCAGGGCCACCCCGGCTTCATCCGGCTTGGAACCGGCCCGGCGGAGATGCCTCGGAATGACGATAGCGAGGGAAACGATCTGTTCACCGACGCGATCCTGCTGAGCTCCCCAGGGTGAGTTCCCCCCGGCGCTTGCGCTCCGTCCGGGAAGGTACTACGGTATCCGTATGAACGTGCCAATACTCTTTCCGGATATTCTCTTGCCGGCGGACTCGGTACCGATGGACACGTGGCCGGTGATCGCCTGCGACCAGTTCACCGCAGATGAGACGTACTGGCGTCAGGTTGAGGAACTGGTTGGCTCCCGCCCCTCAACACTCCGACTCATTCTGCCTGAAATTTACCTGGAGAAACCTGATCAGCAACGACGGGAAACAGCGGTGCGCACGGAAATGCGTCGGTATCTCGATGACGGGATCTTTCGTGTTGAACCGAAGACGGCGGTGTTTGTCCGCCGACACCTCCAGGACGGAACGGTGCGCCGCGGCGTAGTGGTTGCGGTGGATCTTGAGGCGTATGACTTTGACCCAACGCAGCAGTCGGTCATACGGGCAAGCGAAGAAACGATCCCCGAACGACTGCCTCCGCGGGCGGCGATTCGGGAAAGTGCACCGATCGAGTCTCCCCACGTACTGGTCCTCTACGACGATCGGGACGATACGATCAGCGCGCGACTCGAGGCGGAACGAAGCTCTCTCCGGCGCCTGTACGACACACCGCTCATGCTCGGCGGAGGTTCTGTAGAGGGATATGCAATTCCGGAAGACTCGCCGGTCGCCGACGACCTGACCGCCCGTCTCGCCGCGCTGCCTACGTACGCCGATTACGGGTATCTCCTGGCAACCGGCGACGGCAACCACAGTCTGGCCGCCGCCAAAACGGTGTGGACCAAAAAAAAGGCTGTCGGGGCCGCCCCGGATGATCCGTTCCGGTATTGTCTGGTGGAGCTGGTGAACGTCTACGACGAAGGACTCCCCTTTCATCCGATCCACCGCCTGGTCGAGGGCGACGAAACCGCAGTTCTCGACAGCTTCCTTCACAACAGCGATGCCCGGTTTCACGGATTTCGGCGGTCTGATTTGATCGACCATCTCAATCGCGAGACGCTCTCGGCCAACGAGATCGCTCTGATCGGCCCGGTGCAGGCGGGGATATTCAGTCTGCCCGGGGACGCGACACTGGCGGTGGCGGTCGCCGATGACGCGATTACGCAGGCGCGTCCCGATCACGTGGATTACGTACACGGCCTTACTGAGGTGATCTCCGTGGCGGAGGGTCGGGGGGCGGTTGCAGTCATTCTTCCGGAGCTGGATCGAAGCAGCCTGTTTGCGACCGTTGCGGAGAAAGGCACCCTGCCGCGGAAGGCGTTTTCTCTTGGGGAGGCGCGGGACAAGCGTTACTATTTGGAGTGCCGGCAACTGGCAGAGCGCTGACGCGGTCCGTCGTGAGCGTGGCTACCCGTGTGAGGGTTCTCCATCCACTTCCACGTCCCATTCGTCTTTCCGGCGGTTTTGCCCCGCGGTTGAAATCCGGGCGGTATTGCGGAGCGTTCCGACCAACGCGGCGACGAGCGCTACCGCGAGTGAAAGCGCCCGAAACAACGGCCGGTTGTCCCGGGTTACCGGTATGGGCGGTGGTGTTGTACCGGGCATATAGCGATGGCGTGGCCGTGGCTCATGCCCCTCGAGGCGGACAACCGTTTCCTCGGGACGTATGAATCCGATATCGCGTGCTTCGAGTCGAATCGTTTCACGATCTGTCTGCAATAACTCGACATGAAGTCGCAGTTCCGCCGTTCGCGCGCGAAGTGTGTCGAGTTCAGCGTCCGCTTCGTCCGCGTACTCGTTCATCGCATTCAGCGCAAGAAAACCGTAACTTCCGAAAACGAGTTCCAGGAGCAGATACGTGGCAAGACCCAGGAGTGTGATGCTCAGCACAGACGAAGCCTTCATCATTACTGTATACGGCCTCCAATCGATCGCGCTTGAGCGGTTGTGCAATGTAACTGACACAAAAAATACCGGTACCATCTATCCGGCGGTTCGGGTTAAACTATAGACAGAATACGTCCGACGATTGTAACGGTAATGACACAACTCCGGCCGGGGGATGAACAGATGGATGAACAGAAGCAAAACGAATACCGAGAAGAAGATCTCGAGCGATACGGTGTCTGGGTAAAAGCGGGCCCCGAGGAGGTTGTGGACGCCGACGACGATTTTGCCTTCGCCGATCTGCCGGCCGGCGACGTACCCGGTGACCTGAGTTCTCCGTCCGATCAGGATGATGTGCTCGATATACCCGATATAGAAGATCTGGACCTGGACGACACCGATTCCGACGATGATGACCTCGTGTCCCTCGACGACCTCGATCTCGAAGAACCGGAGGGTGAGACAGACCCGTTTTCCGTTCTCGATGAAGACGAGACGGTAACCGACTCCTCACATGACGCCGGCGAGTTTGATGCAGGCGACCTTTCGGAGCTGGACGAGCTCTCGCTTCCGGATGAATTTGACGAATCCGACGAGCTGTCACTCCCGGAAAGCGGTGAAGAACCGGCGGTCCCGACATTGGCCGACGAAGAAGATGAGCTATCCCTCCCTGACGATCTTTCAGAACCGGAAGAGCTCTCCGAAGAGGATGATTTTGACCTGGAAGAGTTGAGCGACCGCCTCGACGACGACTTCGAAGAACTCGAAATCGAATCACCTGAGACCGCCGATGCAACCTCCGATGACGCCGAGGGAATTTTTGACTCGACCATGCCCGGGTCCGATGACGAACTGGAAGACATAGATATGGAGGATTTCGGGTCCGACGACAGTGACAGCGAGGATCTCCCGGAACTGACAACCGAGAATGAACACGATTTCACCCCCGAAGACCAGGGTATCGAGATTGTCCCGCAGACGCCGGCCAATCAGATCACTCCGGATGAGGAGGAGTTTCTCACCGCGGAAGACGATTTGCAAAACGGTGATGAAAGTGCTATACCAAAGGCAATGGACACGCAGGAACGTGAGGCTTTTGACCGGATTCAAACCGAGCTGACAGATATCAAACGTGAACTCGCTGAGCTGAAGCAGGCGCTGCGGGCCGGTGCAGCCGCGCAACCGGTACATCCGGCGTCTGATGAGTCGTCGGAAGCGCCCTCAGCAACCGCCGAAGACACCCCGGATATGCCGGTCCTCCCGGATTTGGAAGGATTGGGCGCTTCGGATGAGGAAGAACCGTTCGGGGAACCGTTGGAATCAGACGAGGACGACACCCGCCCGTCCGGTTTTTTCGAAGAGGACGAAGACGAAACGATCGCGCTGACCGGTGATGAACTCGACAACATTCTCAACACCGCCGAATTCACCGAGCAGGCGGGCGAAGCGGCGGAGCTCGACGACGATTATCTCGTGGATAGCACTGAAGACCACGCGAAGAAATCCGACGACACCTCCGAAGAGCCGCTGGAACCGGTTTCCGAGATTGAAATGGAGCCGGTGGACGAGACGGACGACTACGGTGACGATGACGACCCGGCGGTAAGCGAGCTTGCCGACATGGATATCGACCAGGAACTGTCGGACATAGAATCGTTGAGTGATGAGTCCTCGGACGAGGAATCAACCGAGCCTGATGAGATCGAAATCGATCTCGATGCCCTCGAAGAAATTACCGACGATGATGAGGATTTTGATGCGTTCGCCTCCGCGGTAGAGCAGGATATCGCCGGCACGGAAATGGGCGCGGATACGACTGTCGACGACGACATTCCCGATATCGAGGAAGTTGCCGATATCGATGAAATCGAGCTGGACGAC
>JAQIBO010000454.1 GCA_027859055.1 Spirochaeta sp. | reverse complement strand
CGGTTTTACTCCCGTACCTGCCGGGAGTATGAGAGCCAGCTGTTTCACTATGAGAAGCAGCATCGATACCGTCTGGAGGCGAATGCGTGAAGTACAACGGGGTAATCCAGCGTAAATTTGCACTCCTCGATACCCATGTTCAGGAGCTCAGGCAGTATCTCGCCACTATGGATTACCGGGAGTTTGAATCATCTCGCGTCGCGCGGCTGGCCACAGAGCGAGCCTTGCAGATATGCGCAGAGATCATCATCGATATAGCCGAGCGAATCATCGCGATCGAACACGCTGGTCCCACCGCGAGCGCCGCCGACGCGCTCACCAGACTTCAAACACTTGGGGTGGTACGGGACGCACAGCCCTACATCGGCATCGTCCGATTCAGAAATCTGATCGCCCACGAATACGAAGAGATCGACCCCAAACTTCTGTTCACCCTTGCCACCACCCGGATCGGTGATCTCCTCGCGTTTCGTGATGAGATCGATCGTGCTGAATAGACCTGGGCGTGGGTGATTGTGTTTTTACCGAAGTTGACGGGTCTCTGGAGCCCGAACAGAATAGTGGAAAGAACCACCCGAATCGGGGGGGGCTGCTGGGGGTAGCGCCAACAGCGGTGAGGGACAGGCTGGAGAGGCAGGGTCCGGTCTTCCCGAAAGTAACCCGCCCCGGCTCACTCATTCTCCTCTCGGAGCACACCCTGGAGACGAATCGCAGCGATGTGGTGCTGGGATTGCCCTGAAACGCAACGCCGGAGGGCGAGAAGTCCTCACGTATTGTTACAAGTTCCTTGTTATGAAAAAAGATCTGACCGTATCCGCAGTTGACCGACAAAACATTCTGAACAACCCGTACGCGTTGGATGAAATCCAGCGGAATATCGGTATCACCGGTATCACCGGTATCACCGGTATCGAGTATCGTGGCGAAACGGTGCTCCTCAAAGAACAGGTAGCTGCATTTTTTGAGCTCACCCGGCGTACAATTGAGAATTATCTCTCCAATTTCGAGGAAGAACTCAAGCAAAACGGTTACGATATTCTTCGCGGTAAACCGTTGTCTGAGTTGAAATTAGTGCTGGGTCGGCTTGATGTTCCCGAAATCAATTTCGGGAACATCAAACGAACACCGCAGCTATGCGTTTTTCCGTTTCTCAATCTTGCGATGCTGATCACAGAAAGCGAGAAGGCCAGGGTTCTTCGGCAGGTGATCCTTGATATCGCCATAGACGCGATCAATCAGCGCACGGGTGGTGGGACAAAGTACATCAACCAGCGGGACGAAGACTTCATCGTCTCGTATTTCAAGGAAGAAAACTATCGGAAACAGTTTACCGACGCGCTGAAAGACTGCGTTGAGATGGGAAAAGCGAAATATCCCATCTATACGGATAAGATCTATGTCAGCATATTCCGGGAGAACGCCCAGGAGTACCGCCGAATTCTGCGTCTGCAGCTGAAAGATCGAGTTCGCGATACGTTCTATTCCGAGGTCCTTGATCTCATTTCATCGTATGAGAGTGGTCTCGCGGATGTGTTGCGACAAAAATACCGGGAACTCAACCGGAAGCTAATGCCTTCGGAAGTAGATGCCATATTTCGCGATTTCGAACACCTGGCTTTATGGAAGCCTCTGGTGGAAAAAGCCCGGAACAAAATGGCCAGCCGAGATCTGGCGTTCCGTGACGCGCTTCACCTCCAATTGAAGGAATACGTGACATCCTTGAGCAAGCGCTTGAAATACACGAAAAGACCATCGAAGTATCTGACGGTGGAGCCGCCGGCTTAATTGATGCGGGCCCCTTGGAAAGCGTCCTTCAGCACATATAGAACGACAGTTACTATCCTGACTTCATCGATAAGATCACCCACCTGTTTTTCAGCACAAATAAGTTTCACTGTTTTCAGGACGGGAACAAGAGAATAGCAATATCGTTGTCTGCTCAGTTCCTTTTGCTGAATGGCTATCTATACTCTACCAGCCGTTTTTTCGCGGAGATGGAAAACGTGAGTTACCACGTAGCGGCAGGGCGCATAGACAAAGACCTTCTTCACGACCTCATCGAGGCAGTCATCATGGAAACGATCGACGGTGATGAGGAGCTGAAACTCAGATTGCTCGATGCGATCCAGGTAGGATAGATGATCGTTACTGCGCCAGACTTTTTCGGCTTGGGGCATCTACAAAGGAGACGCTGCTCACCGCCCTGTGATCCGCCAAACGGATATGTTTCCTCACCCTTGATAATTCCCGCCACTGCGGTATACTGGTGTTCACATTCTGAACACCAGCCCTGTTGCAGGTTTGGAGCTGTACCGTCGGCGCCCTCGTGGCTTCCGGCACTCACGGAGCCTTTTGGTCCGTGTCCGCTCCCTCGTTGATCGCGTTCCGGCCGACAACGACGCTTCCTGCAGCCGTTTCCGGTAGCGCCCTGCGCCGTCAGCGCCCCGCCTGCCAATAGCCCCGCTATGCCCCGCGTCCGGGGCCAGCCACACAATATACTCCTCTGCAACGCAATCGCATGTGTTCACCACGTGAACACAACGCCTGTACAGGTACTGGACCGGCCTGCGGTCGCACCGTGGCGTTCGTCACACCGATGACGGATCCCGCGCCCCGCCGCCTGTCCCGCCTGCAACCGCGTTTCGGCCGATGCAGGTGACCACTGGCCCCCCGATCCCGACGCAGCCCGTGCGATCCCCAAGCGCCTCAGCGAGAAGGAGAGGGAGCGGCGCCGTTGTCCCGGAAAATCACTGATACGCCATGCCGCTCTCAACGCATCACATCGTCACAAAAGCCACCCAACTGGTGTCTCATCGTGTAGGATAGCCACATGACACGAGAAGAAGCTGCGCAACGCGTCCTGGACGAGTGTTTCTGGGGCGACTATCACTTTGAGGTCTCGGAGTTGATTCAGCGAATCGACGAGCGCTCTGATTACTTTGACAGTTTTCTGATCATGCGCATCGTCGATAATGCGCGGCATGCATCTCCGCTGCTTCGCGTGCTGTTTTCACCTGATCGTGTCCTGTCCGTGCTACGCGACCCGCGACGGACCGACAACAACCGGCCCCGCATGCTCCGCCGCGCGCTGGTGGAAGCCAACATATCCGGCGATTACGCTGCTGCCCCGGTTCGGCAATGGGTTGGATAATGCCATGACGTTGCACGAACACTACGAACACCTGTACCGCCTCCAGGACCGTGTACTCAGCGCTGTTTTCGCAGACGAGGTCGGATTCTATCTTACCGGGGGCACCTGCCTGCATCGGTTCTATTTCGATGCACGGTACTCCGATGATCTGGACCTCTTCACATCCGACTCCGCAACATTTCGGGATGAAGTCAGGATGATTCTTCAGCGCGTGCGGGCTGAATCGATCACCGCACAAACGACAGTGGATACGCGTGATTTTGTCAGGATTCTGGTCGATGATTCGCTGCAGGTTGATTTCGTAAACGATCGGGTATACCGGGTCGGTGCACCACAGGTCACCGAATCACCTGTTCCTGTGCGAATCGACAACCTGGATAACATTGCGGCGAACAAGATCTGCGCCATTCTTGGCCGTGACGAACCAAAAGATGTCTTTGACTTCTGCACGATACTGCAATCGGACAACGTGACCTCCGCCGCCATGCTGGCTGGAGCCCAGGAGAAGTGCGTGTTCGACCTGGAACAACTGGAGACTCGACTCCGTTCGTTCCCCGTTCAACTGCTCGACAGCCTTGCCGTGAAGGATCAACCATTCGCCCGGCGTCTCCATGCGGAATACCACGCCATCATCCAGATGTTCCTGCAGGGAGCGTGATACACCGCTCAATCTCCGGACTCTGGCAAAGATCGGGCGAGTGCTTGGTGCACGATTCGACATCTCTCGGTTTCCCAACGACGATCACCTTGCCTCATATGCGGGGCTCGGAACCACTGAGTGAAGTACGTTCATGTTCAACCACCGGTTGGTGTGCTTCTGCATGTCCTGAAGGCTCAGTGCTTGGCGTCCGCGTCTCGCGGGACCATTTGGGTACGTGCTGCTTCACGTACTCACCGATTTGTTTCAGTGTGTCCTGGAATGTTAAGGACATTGCCGACGCAGCGATGCAGCTGGCACCCGGATCGCGAGAAACCGTCATGAATTTGCGTTCACCCCTTGAACATCCCCACCCGTGCGCTATACTAATCACCAGACACCGTATCAAGTGTTCATTCCATGAACACTTCCATCGTTACCTGTTGTTGAGGAAACGGGCGTTGTTCCGCACACGCTCCAGTTCCTCACTGTCTACCGTGATTCGTCCGGGGGCGGGTCCTCTTACTGGGAACGGCAGGTAGCATTTTGGGCAACCAATCCCGCGTTGCCATTACCCCCGGTGTGTCCTCGCACCCAACGCAATCCAGTTATCTCAATGTACATTGCCACCGACGTCACCACAGAAGATGAGCTCATCTCAGACGACACAACCGTAGACAAGCGTGAGCTAAACGTGCTCTCGCACCTTCGGGAGAACGCTGCCACTGATTCCCGCACCACCGATTCCGGCACACCCCCCAGCACCAGCGCAGACGATGAATCCCGGGTATCCCAGCGTTCCATAGCGGAGGCACTGGGGATGTCGGTAGGGCTTACCAACGCGATTCTCAAGCGTCTCACCGACAAGGGCTTTCTGATGATGCGGCGGATCAACCACAACAACGTCCATTACCTGGTCACCCCCGCCGGGATAGAACAGCTCGGTCGTCGGAGCTACTACTACCTCCGTCGCACAATCGGTAACGTCGTCCGGTACAAGGAGCGTATCCGCGCCTTTTGCCGGGAGCAGAAGCACGCCGGGATCAACGAGATTGTGCTGGTGGGAGCGAGCGATCTTACCTTTATTCTGGAGTGGTGTGCTGACAAAGAGGGGTTGGCGTTTCGGCATGTGGATGGTTTGGATGAAGTTGAACCCGACAGGACGCATGGTGGCGGGATCGTTCCTCGGACTTCGTCCTCCGGTACGACCCTGAACCGAGCAGGTGCCGCAGGCACCGACCAGGCGGGCTCTGTAAAGCCCGGACAGGACAGTGGAAAAAGCCACCCGGATCGCGGGGTTAATGCGCCGGCAC
>JAQIBO010000452.1 GCA_027859055.1 Spirochaeta sp. | reverse complement strand
AACCTCCGGGATGAACCCCGCACCGATCCCCTGGATGCCGTGCGGTCCCGGACTCCCACCGGCGATGACCGGCGAGTCCGCCGGTTCGACCGCAACGAGCTCAACATCCGGTTTAACGGACCGCAAAAAGCGTCCGGTCCCGGTAATCGTCCCGCCCGTTCCCACGCCGGCGACAAACACATCGATTTCTCCGCCGGTCGCTTCCCAGATCTCCGGCCCGGTCGTCGCTTCGTGGGCGCCGGGATTTGCCGGATTGGAAAACTGATTCATCATGACCGCGCCGTCGGTCGTCTCCACGATCTCCCGCGCGCGTTCCGATGCACTGCGCATACCGCCACTTCCGGCGGTCAACTCTACGTGGGCTCCCAGCCCGCGCAACAGCCGTCGTCGCTCGGCGCTCATCGTCTCGGGCATCGTCAGGATCACCCGGTAGCCGCGGTGGGAACCGATCCACGCAAGGCCTATTCCGGTGTTTCCGCTTGTCGCCTCTACGATTGTGCCGCCCGGTCGCAACTCCCCGTTCGCCTCGGCGGCATCGATCATCGACCGCGCAATGCGGTCCTTGACACTCCCGAGGGGATTACGATTTTCCATTTTCAGGAGAACTCGTCCCGGAAGATCGCGATCGAGGTTGCGCAGCTCTATGAGCGGCGTCGCTCCAACAGTATCCGTATAGCGTGTAATGGTCATTCTGCTCTCCTCATTCATATTACGTAATCGAGTATCTGCCGCCGTCCGTGCCATAACCGCGCCGCGTCGGCAATGCTTGTTTCTCCCAGACGCCGCAGAATCGGTGCGGACAGCTCCCGCAGAATCTGCTCTTCCGCCGCGACGTCGTCGGACTCGACGGCAAGAAACTCCGGATCTACCGCATACAGCACGTCTTCCATGGAAATGTGCTCCGGAGACCTTCCAAGGAGGTATCCACCGCGGGGCCCCCTGGTACTGCGGACGAGACCGTCGGCACGCAGATCTGCGAGGATCGCCTCCAGATACTTCTGGGGAATACCGTGGTTTTCAGCTACTTCCCGCACAGACACCGGAACTCCGGGGTGAGATGAAAACGCGATCAGCGCGCGCAGGGCATACCGCGTCTTTTGCGACCACATAAGTACAAACCTCCTGTTTTCCTACCTGATTACAGGTTATTACACGAGGCGAGTTGTGTCAATAAACCTTAGTGAAACGTTAAACTGGACGGTGCCCCGACGAGACGGTATGTTCTAGCCGGTATGAAACACAACATCGCGTTCCTGTTCACCCTGCTTCTCGCAACGATTGCAGGTCTTTTTCCCATCGCTGCCGAAACCGCGTCGTCTCCACGTGTGGCCACCTTCACGGATGACGCTCTCCTTCCGTTCAACCCGGCAATCCGGTCGGGGCGTATGGAAAACGGAATGGAATTCTACCTCCTGGAACATCCGCATCCGGAAGATACGGTGATGCTCCGCCTGATCGTGGATGCCGGAAGCGTACTCGAAACGGACGACCAGGAAGGACTCGCCCACTTTGTGGAACATATGGCGTTTAACGGGACTGAGCGTTTCGATGAGACCGAGCTTGTCGCCTACCTGGAACGTCTCGGTATGCAGTTCGGGCCCGATGTAAACGCGTACACGACGTTTCAGGAAACGGTGTATAAACTCGAAGTGCCGGCCAGCGATCCGGAGGCGCTGGAAACGGGGTTTCGGGTCATGGAACAGTGGGCGTCGGCACTCTCGTTTGAGCCGGAAGCGATTGACCGGGAGCGCGGAGTGATCGTGGAAGAGTGGCGCCGCGGCCAGAACGCGGCGCAGCGCATCCTGCGAAGCCATATTCCGGTGCTTCTGAAAGAGTCGCGGTACGCCGAGCGACTGCCGATCGGCGATATGGACGTGGTACGCAACGCCCCGCGGTCGGAGTTCGTCGATTTTTACGATCGCTGGTACCGACCGGACAACATGGCGTTTGTCGCCGTCGGGGATATTCCGATGGAGGAGCTTACAGCGCTGACGCAGCGCTTTCTCGGCGACATTAGCCGGCCGGAGACCCCGTTAAACCGGCCGTACCACTTCGTTCCGTTTCACGAGGACACGCGAATCAGTATCGCTACAGATACGGAGGCGCAACGCAGTACCGTGGCGGTCTACACCCTCGGTGAGCCGGCTCCGTTTGAGCGTGTCCATGACTACCGCACCCTTCTTGTCCGGTCCCTGTTCGCCTCCATCATGAACGAGCGTCTGCGTGATCTCGCCCGCGACGCAGACGCGCCGATCACCGGCGCCGGCCTTGGCTGGAACCGCTTTTTACGCGGAACGGAAATCGCCGCGGCAACCGCAGTGGTCCGCGACGCCAACGTTACCGAGGCGCTGGAGTTGATTCTTCGCGAAGTGGAGCGGGCCAACCGGTTTGGTGTTTCCACGGGGGAACTTGAACGGGCGCGCGACCGTCTGTTGGAGTCGATAGACAGCGCCCGAGCCAATTTCACGTCCCGCTCCAGCGCTGGACTCGCCGACGAACTGGTCCGGTTCTGGACCGAGGGGGAAGCGGTGCCGGGAATCGAGATCGAGTATGACTTGTACCACGAGATACTGCCGTCGATCTCAACCGGGGAGGTAAGCGACGTCGCAACGGAGTTCGCCCGGGACACGCAGCGGGTGATTCTGGCGGGTCTGCGCGTTGGCGCGGATGGATTACTTCCCGACGGTACACCGGTCCCGACGGAGGCGGAACTCCGAAACACAATCGCCGGAATCAACGACCTCGAGCTCCGGCTTGGCGAGGAAGAATTACTCCCGGAAACGCTGATCGACCCGGAGCGCATACCGGAGGGCGAGACGATCAGTGAAACCGACCACGCTGCGGTGGAAACGACGGAGCTGGTGCTTTCCAACGGTATGCGGGTGTTTCTGAAACCCACCGAACTCAGTGACGACGAGATCCTCTTCTCCGCCTACAGTCCCGGAGGGCTCGCGAATGTGGAGACGCCCCTGGTTCCGGCGGCCCGGCTGGCGCCGACGGTAACTCAGGAGAGCGGGATCGGGTTGCTCGACGCGGCGACCCTCGAGAAAGTCCTCTCGGGACGGTCGGTCCAGCTGGCAACGGGAATTGGACGCGTATCGGAGACGATGAGCGGGAGCAGTCGGGGTGAGGATCTGGAACTGCTGTTTCAGCTGATCAATCTGGGGTTTACGGCGCCGCGATTTGATGAACAACAGCTTGAAAACGTTCGCCAGCGGATGATTCAGGCGATAGAGGGACGCCGCGCCTCCCCGCAGGGTCAGTTTGGGCGGCGCCTGCAGGAGATGTACGCCAACGGAGACCCGCGCCTCCGCGCACTCACGGAAGACGAGGTGCGCGCGGTTACTATCGACGAGATCGCTTCAGTCTATCGCGACCGGTTTGCCGACCCCGCCGATTTTGCGCTGTTTTTCGTGGGCAGCCTCGATCCAGATAGGGTTCGCGAACTGGCGGAACGCTACCTCGCCGGTATTCCCTCGGCGACAAATGCGGCCGACCGGCAGGGCTCGGGGTTTCTGGAGACGGTGGCGCCGGCGGCGACCTCACGACCGGAGGGAATCACCGCTGATGTTGTCCGGGCCGGAGAAGAACCGGTCGGCCAGGTTGTTGCGCTGTTTCACGGTCCC
>JAQIBO010000446.1 GCA_027859055.1 Spirochaeta sp. | reverse complement strand
CCCCGGCACCCTTCAGCATTTTCATTATCTCCGGCTTTTCGCGTGTTCCGGAAAAACAGAGCTCCGCAAGCTGTCCCGCGGGGAGGGTCCCCGAACGTTCCGGGGAAAAGGGGCCTTCCCCATTGAGGGCATTATTTACATCTATCACGCGTCCCTTACTGTGCGCACCCACCGAAATACCCCCGCCCATATGGGCGACGATCAGCCGGCAATCCTCATACGGCCTGCCAAGTTCGGACGCCGCGCGTCGGGCAGTTGCTTTCTGATTGAGGGCGTGAAAGATGCTCACCCGCGGAATCTGCGGGCTGCCGCTCATCCGGGCGTCGTCAACGAGTTCGTCAACCACCACGGGGTCCACGATATACGCCGGTCGCCCACCGGCAGCGTCTGCAATCTCCCGGGCGAGAATTCCACCAAGATTTGAGGCGTGTTCACCAAGCACCCCCTCGGTAAGATCGGCAACCATTACGTCGTTTACCGCATAGGTGCCGCCGGGAATCGGATGCACGAGCCCGCCGCGTCCGACCACCGCGTCCAGGGATGCGAGGGGAATATCTGCATCCGCCAACGCGGTACGGACAGCTTCGCGACGAAACGCCAGCTGATCGATCATGCGGGGGTACCGCTCCAGCTCAGCGGCTGAATGGGTGAGCGCCGCCTCCATCTCAACGGTTATGCTACCGGACATGCCGCCGGACATACCGGAAAAGCAAGAAATTTTTGTCGAGGTGCTCCCGGGGTTTATCGCAAGTATCCGAAAATTCCGCTCCATGGGGTGTATTCCTTTGTCCGAAAACTAATGCAATCAGTGTGCCAAGCAAAACCGCCGGGCCCTACGCCAATCGAGCTGTCTTTTTTGCTATTATTTCCATTTATAGCGCATGAAAAGGAACGTGTCTCCGGTGTGACCGCCATTCGAACGCAATCAATTGCGCATACGCAACTTTTTGCGCGCAACTTTTTGCGTTATCGGATGCCGTACCGGCGTAATTTGTACTGCAGCGCGCGCAGACTGATCCCCAGGCGGGTGGCGCACTGTGTCCGGTTACCGTTGGAACCGCGCAGGGTATCGCGGATGTGGGCGTCCTCGGCTGCGGCAACGACCTCATCCAGGGAGCGGGCAGGCGTCGCTGCGTCGCCGGACGACCCCGGCCCGTTGGCGACCTCCCGGTTGGCGCCCTCCAGTGACACGCCTGCCGGCGGTTCTTCCGCCGACGGCGTCGACTGCTGCTCAACACACCCGTCGGCAACCGTTTCCAGGGTGGGAAGGTGTCGACGCTCCAGGACCGTCTCGTCAAAGTTCATGGAGATCACCGCTCGACGAAGAACGTTTTCCAGTTCCCGCACGTTGCCGGGCCAGCGATACCCCCCAAGCTCCTCCATCACCCCCGGCGCCACATCGGTGACCACCCGACCGTACTCACTGTTTATCCGGACCAGCAGCTTTTCCGCAAGAAGCGGTATGTCTTCCCGCCGATCCCGGAGGGGGGGAATTTCGACGGGCACCACATGGAGGCGATAGTAAAGGTCTTCCCGGAAACGGCCGTCGTGAACCGCCCGAAACAGATCGAGATTTGTGGCGGCGATCACACGAACGTTAATCGGAATCGCGTCGGTTCCACCAACGCGGCGAATCTCGTGTTCCTGGACGACGCGCAACAGTTTCGCCTGGGTATCCAGACTCATCAGCCCCACTTCATCAAGCAGGATCGTACCGGCGTGGGCCTCCTCAAAAAGTCCGCGCCGGCCGCCTTTTCTCGCCCCGGTAAACGCGCCTTCGACGTAGCCGAACAGCTCGCTTTCCAGCACGTTCTCCGAAAGCGCCGCGCAGTTCACCCGGATAAACCGGGCGTTCCGGCGTTCGCTGGCGTTGTGAATCGCGTGGGCAAACAGCTCCTTCCCCGTACCGCTTTCGCCCCGCAGGAGCACCGTTGCCGGCGTTGCCGCAGCGACCTTTGCGCGTTCCACAGCGCTCAGAAACGACGGCGCCTCGCCGATCACATCGTCAAAGGTGTAGCGCGCCTCCAGTTTTCGGATCGTCTCCCGCGCATTTTCCAGTTGATCGTTGAGCTGCATCAGCTCACTGACATCTTTAATGACGGCGACGCTTCCGCGAATCGCACCGTCCACGATGATCGGATTGGCGTCAACGATAACGTCACGTCGATACGGCCCCACCCGAAGACGCGCGTTGTGGACCGGAACTCCCCGGCGAAGAACTTCCATGTGGATGCTCTTTCCACTGGCGATATCCACGGTACACGGCTTCCCGAGGACATCTTCCTCTTTGAGTCCGGTAACGCGCGAATAGGAGGGGTTCACCATGACGCCCAGGCCGTTTTCATCGACAACGGAGATCGCATCCCAGGTGCTCTGAAATATCGCGTGGTTGAGCAGGCGCACCTCGCGGAGATTGGTTATCTCCTCGGCAAGGCGTTGCAGTTCGGTGATATCCCGAAACACCGCCGCCGCGCCGAACACCGTTCCCGAATCGTCACGAATCGGATAGCGGCTGGTGACGATCGTAACGGCACGCCACGTCATTTGACGGTCCAGCTCAGGCTCACCCGATTCCAGGACGGCAGGCAGCCGGGTGACCGGCAATACCTCTTCAATCCGGCGGCCGATCGCGTATGCCGAATCGATCGACAGGATGTGCTCCGCCGCGCGATTGAACAACGTGACCACCGCACTTCGATCGATCGCGATAATTCCTTCTGTGGTGGTATTCAGAAAAAAGGAGACCTCGCGGCTTTCCACGGCGTTCTCAGTTCATCGACGGATTATAGCCGGTTTCCGCAACGATGCGGTAAAAGCTGCCCTTTTTGCTCAACGCCGCTTTCCAGCCGTTATGGGCATCCTCGTCAAAGACGATCTCCGCCTGAGCCGGGTGGATAAACCAGGCGTCCTGCTCCAATTCGTGCTCCAGCTGACCGGTACCCCATCCGGAGTACCCGGCAAATACCCGTATCGTCGGAACAGCACCGTCCGGTGGATCACGGTAATCCTCGGAGCGGGCGTAGTCCAGCACGTGCTGAAATGACGGTTCAAAAAACACACCCGCAGAGACCTCCTCGCAGTATTCACTGCGATAGCGGCTCGGGATACCGCTGTGAAGTGAAAACACGTAGTTCTGCTGCACCGGCCCGCCGACAAACACCGGCAATGAGGCGATCGGTGACGTCTCGGTCTCGTCGATCACATCGCCGACGGTGACCTCACTTTCCCGGTTGATCACCAGTCCGAACGCGCCGTCGGCGTTGTGCTGAATCAGGAGCACCACGGTGCGGAAAAAGTTGGGGTCCTGCAGTTCCGTTTCTGCGATGAGGAACTGACCGGTCAGGTAATCCGGCGTCGGCGTATCCGCTTCGTTCGCCATATACTCAGTATAACGCCTCCCGGGGCAGAGAGAAACCCCGCGTCGCGCCGGTGTCAGATTGAGAACTCCTCCGCCGGCGTTACAGCCCGGCGAGGATCTGCTCCACTCGTTCACGCTCCCGATAGTTCGGGTTTTCCTGCAGGAGTCGCTGCAATACCGCGCGCGCGGCATCGTCCTCGCTTTTCGCAATGTACACCTCGCCCAGCCGGTGATACGCCTGCCAGAAATCCGGTCGAAGCTTCAGAACATCGCCAAGCGTCGCTTCGGCGCGGTCAAGGCGCCCCGCCTCAATATAGGCGATCGCCAGATTGTATTGTGCCTGCGGTTCATCCGGGCGAATCGCAACGGCGGTAGACAGGTGATCTATCGCCTGGTCAAACGACTCCAGTCGAAGGTGAACGTTTCCCAGGTTGTTGTTGACTTCGAAACTCCCCGGTTCGCGCTGATACGCGTTGGTCAGGAGCTGCAGCGCCTGTTCGTGGGATCCCGCATCGCTCAAAAGACGGCCAAGTTCAACAAGCGCCTTGGTATAACCGCTGTCACGCTGGACCGCCGCCATGTGGGCGTTCATCGCCGCATCCGGCCGACCCAAAGCCTCCTCGATCTTCCCGAGGGTATAATGGTATTCCGGTTCACGATCATTAATCTGGATCGCCCGCCGGATCAGGGTCAGCGCCTCGTTCTGCTTGCCCAGTTCGCTTTTTACCAGTGCGGCGTTGTAGTTGTGCAGTCCGCTGCCCGGTTCAATATCCAGCGCCCGCTCAAACTCCGTTTCCGCGCGGGATAGTTTCCCCTGGCGGTACAGCGCGGTCGCAAGACGTGAGTGGTACCGGGCGTCCCGGGAGTCCAGCTCTATTGCCGTCTGGAACCGCTCTTCCGCCCCCGCCAGGTCTCCTTCCTGCAAGAGCAGCGTACCGATCCGGTACTGTGCGGCGTGGTCCTCCGGACGGACCTCGACGGCAAACCGGAACGCCTCCAGAGCCGCCTCACGGTCGCTAAGCTGCAAATTGGTGATCCCCAGGTTGTAATAGGCGTTGGGATACGCCGGTTCCACCCGTACGACGCCGCGGTAGCTGGAGCGGGCCGCGCGGTACTCTCCGGCGCGGTACTGCGCCTGCGCCAGCTCGTAAAGCACGCGTGCGCTGTCCGGACGCAGACGCGCCGCCGCGGAATACGCATCGATCGCGTCATCGTACCGCTCCGTCTCGTCGTAGACGCGGCCGAGGCTGTAATGCGCCTCCCATACGTTATCATCTTTCTGTAGCGCATCGTTGGCGTAGGAAATCGCCTCCGCCCGGTTTCGACTGCTTTCCACATCCTCTTCAACATAGCTGCGCGCCATCATCGCCAGCGCCTGGGCGTGCAGACGGTTTTCCGACTGGGCGTCAGCCAACTCGATCTCCAACGCCTGCTGCAACCGACTTCGGGTCCGGGGATAATCCTCAGAGTCAAGCGACCTCCGCGCCGCAGCCAGGGCATCCTGAATATTTTCCGTCTTTTCCCGCTCTTCCGCGTTGAGCTGTTCCAACTCCCGTTGGCGTTCTTCC